>JAZNFN010000201.1:0-10960 GCA_045576035.1 Christensenellaceae bacterium | reverse complement strand
TTATAATGTCTAAAATTATTTGGATTAACAGGCATAGGCTTTGCCCAACCAAAATGAGCAAAAATAAAGCAAACTAATCCTATAAGATCAAAGTGTGCAAATGGATTTAGAGTATACCTATTTCTAATTTTAGGTGTCATATCCCCATTTCTTACCGCAGCAAAACCGTGTGCAAATTCGTGAACTGAAAGCACCACCATAACTGCTAAAAATAAAGAAATGTAATCAATAATCTTATCAACCATAATTATTTTATATTATATAATAATTGTTTTAAAAAAGCAAGAAAAAAACGCTTATTGTGATATAAGCGTTTTTATATACTAAACGTCGTTTCTTAACAAATCTTCATAAGTTTGCGGTTTAATTGCGTAATACGCCTTTCCATCTTCTACCATAACAACAGGCGGAATAAGATTTCTATTATAATTACTTGACATAGAATAATTATATGCACCCGTCGACAAAACGGCAATTAAATCACCTTTTATAATTTCAGGTAGTATAACGTCTTCTGCAATAATATCGCCACTTTCACAGCATTTTCCAGCAATAGTATACTTAACCTTTGGTTTTTCATTTAACTTTTCAGCAGCAACAACACTGTACTTTGCTTGGTACAAAGCAAACCTAGGATTGTCAAACATTCCTCCGTCTATTGCAACGTAATTTTTTACGTCTTTTATTGTTTTAATGCTGCCAGCTGTATATAAAGTTATACCTGCCTCACCAACGATAGACCTACCAGGTTCTAAAATTAGATACGGCTTCTTCAACCCTTTTTCGTTAAGAGCATTAATAAGCGTTTTTGATATTATTCTTATATAATCTGCATATTCAATATAAGTTTTTTTAGCATCGCCGTCCGCATACCATATTCCAAAACCGCCACCAAGATTTAACGCATTAAATTCAATGCCGTATTTATCTTTTAGCACTTTATAAAAATCAGTCATTTTTTCTACGGCTAGCGAAAATGATTTTTCTTCAAATATTTGTGAACCAATATGACAATGTAATCCATCTAAAACAAGATTATCGTAGCCACTAACGTGTAAAACTATTTGTTCGGCTTCCCCACTTACAATGGAAAATCCAAATTTTGAATCTATTTTTGCAGTTTGAATAAAATGGTGTGTATGCGCTTCAACACCTGGGTTTACACGAATAAGAACGTTTTGCTTAACACCCTTTTTTGCACATATTTCATTTAACGTATCCGCTTCCGAATAAGAATCAATAACAACGTATTTTACACCACAATCAACCGCAAAGCAAAGTTCCTCATACGTTTTGTTGTTGCCGTGCAAGCATATTTTGTTCATAGGAAAGTTTACTGATTTTGCAGTATAAAGTTCACCCATTGAAACAGAGTCTGCACCGATTCCAACTTCGTTAATAATTCTATAAATTTCTTTGCAACTAAAAGCTTTTGAAGCATAACAAATTAAACCGTCGCCATATTCCGACTGCAAGGTTTGAGAAAACACTTTGCACATATTTTTTATATACGCTTTATCCATAACGTAAAGTGGCGTTCCAAACTTTTCTTTAAGAGCCGTACAACTTATACCGCCAATTTCTAATAGTCCACAATTATTTTTAAGCGTTTCTCTTTCGTTCATACCGTTCACCTACTTTTTTATTAAATTTTAACAAAAATACTGACTAAATGTCAATAAATAGGCTCTAATAATTTGTTATTTATTGATTAATATTTACTTATAACGTGTTTTTACACTTAAATAATGGTCCAATTATCGGCAACGTCTTTTATATTATCAAAATATGTTTTTTCTAAAACGTCTTCATTAGATAGAACGTTTACCGATAATATTTGCGTGCCATTTTCATATACAATAAGTTCACCTACAACTTCACCTTTTAATATCGGTGCTTTTATTTTACTTGTTGGAATAAAATCAATTTCTACACTACGTTTTTCGCTTTTACTAGAAAATAAATATAAAGGTTTTTCAGCTACAACTTCAAGAGTATTTTTCTTTCCCCCACAGATTTCTACCGTTATATCCAAAGGTTTTTTATCGTCTACTATAAGTTTATTCACATAGTTTGCAAATCCATAGTTAAACATTGATGAAACGTCTTTAAACCTACACTTGCTATCAGGCGCTTTAATGACTACTGCAATTAACCTCATTCCGTTTCGCATTGCAGAAGCTGCCAAACAATGACCTGCTTCATTAGTGTATCCGGTTTTACCACTATCACAACCACTATAAAATCTAATTAGTTTGTTTGTGTTGGAAATTTCAGTTACTCTATCGTTGGGGTGTTTTACTACGTCTGTCCAAATTCTTGAAAACTTAAAGTATTGTTCGTGCTCTAATAATTTTGAAAACATAGTAGCAACGTCTTTTGCGCACGAATATTGACCTGCACTTGGCAATCCTGTACAATTTACAAAATTTGTATTATTCATATTTAATTCTTGTGCCTTTTGATTCATTTTTAAGGTAAATTCCGCTTCTGAGCCACATAGTCTTTCAGCCATTGCTACACAAGCATCGTTTGCAGATGCAACTGTTATACTTTTTATGAGCTCTCCAACTGTATATTTTCCATTAGTCTCTAAAAACACTTGTGAACCACCCATACCTGATGCCACTTCACTAACTACAACTTCTTCACCTAAACTAATTTCTTCACTGTCGAGGGAATCAAAGCATAAAAGTAAAGTCATAATTTTACACATACTTGCAATAGGTAACTTTTCATTTTCATTATTTGAATAAATTAAAGTGCCTGTGTTTGCATCTATTAAATATGCCGATTTACTTTGAGTAGTTAAACTACTTATTGTAGTATCTGCGAATGCAGAGTTTTTAGTAAATCCACTTAAAACACTTATGGTAAGAATAAATGCTAATAAAATAAAAATTACAGAAAATCTTTTTTTCATATTGGTCTCCTTTATGAAAATATTTTCTGTAATTTATTAATTTTTATTCGTTATGTTTGACATAAAGATATTCTATATTTTAAGTTTTTAACTAATTGTTTATCATTTTGTTAATATCTATACCAAATCCACGTGTTGGGTCATTGATAAACACGTGCGTAACCGCCCCTACAAGTTTTCCATTTTGAACAATAGGACTACCGCTCATACCTTGAACAATTCCACCTGTAACGTCAAGTAAATCCTTGTCGTTAATTTTTATTACGAAGTTCTTATTTTGCTCAAAAAGGTCTGATTTTATAATTGAAATATCATAATATTTGGGCTCTTTACCTTTAATTGTAGAAAAAATTTGCGCATCGCCAGGAACAGCATCACCCGTTTGAATTTCTATCAAGTCATAATTACAACCGTCATTCATTATGCCATATACACCACATTGTAAATTTTTATCCACACACGCAATAGGATTACTTCTTAAAAACACGCCTTTTAATTCGCCTGCTTTACCTCGTTCACCCTTTACGCAATCGGTAATATTACAATTATATATATAACCGCCCTTAATTTCTACAATATCGCCTTGCTCAGAGATAATCGGGTGTCCCAAAGAAGCAAATCTATTGCCTTTAATAAAGGTAATAGTGCCAATACCGCTAACTCCATTTTTTATAAAGATACCGAGTTTTTCACTTCCAGATATATCTTTTGCAGGTTTAATTGTCTTTAACACAGTTTCTTCGCCACGTTTTATGGTCAAAACAACTTCTTTTTTATTTTTTACGCAGTTTTCAATATCTGCAACGTTATTTATTTCTTCATTGTCTATGTTTAATATAACGTCACCAACTTCAATCCCACAATCTTTTGCTGGTGAATAAACGCTTTTTTCACCAACAACATCGCACATACCGACAACTTCAACACCACGAGTAGTCAAGGTAAATCCTGCCGGCATACCACCTAAATATATCTTCTCATCAGCAATAGCAACGTTAAAAGTTGAAGCCAAAACTATAACAAACGAAAGAACAACACTTAAAAATGCAATTTTTTTCTTCATATACTTTAATATTGTGAGTTGAATTTAAAAAATTATACAAAAAAACCAAACTTAAAGTTTGGCTTTTAATTATATTAAACTATTCTTAAATTGTTTTGCCTTTTGAATAAGTTCGGTTGCGTGATTTATAGCACTTTCACTATCGCTACCCCCACCAATCAATCTTACAACTTCTTCAATTTTTTCCGTTGCGTTTAGCGTTTTTACGGTTGTTATTGTTTTTTCGCTCGTTTCAAACTTTTGAATAAATAGATTATTATCCGCCATAGCCGAAATTTTAGGCAAATGGCTTATTGCTATTATTTGAGTATCACACGCAATTTTTGCAAACTTTTGTGCAACTATTTTAGCAACGTTTCCACTAATACCAGCGTCAATCTCATCAAAAATAAAGGTTGAAATATCGTTATGCTTTGACGTTTGCGTTTTAATGGCAAGCATAAATCTACTCATTTCCCCGCCGCTTATAACTAGCGATAAAGGTTTTAACGGTTCGCCTAGGTTGGCAGAAAACAAAAATTCAATCTTATCAATTCCGTTAAAACTGCTAAAACTACACTCTTCAATTTCGGGCAACTCTGAAAAACTAACGTCAAAAGTGGCTTTGGGCATACCTAACTCAACAAGTTCACCAATTACGTTATTCTTAAACTCGTCGGCAGTGGCTTTCCTTAAAACACTTAACTTTTTATAAAGTGCATAAAGAGCATTTTCTTTGCTTAACTTGATTTCGCTTAGTCTATCAACAATTTCATTACAGTTTTCAAGTTTGTTTCTTTCTTCAATTGCACGCAAGCAAAAATCGTTAATTTCTAAAATAGAATTTCCATATTTTGCCTTTAAGCCTTTAATTAAATCTAATCTTGCTTCAACTTCATAAGGATTTAATTCTAAAACGTCAAGACCATCCAGAAAATTTGTAGCACTGTTAGATATGTCATCCAATTCAGAAAAAACCGATTCCAACCTATCGTAAAGTTTCAAATATTCATCGTCAAGATTAGAAACACCACTAAGCATTCTTGAAGCATTTGACAATATATCGCTAACGCCACCTTCATCGTCAATAGAAGATTTAACGGCGTTCAAAGCATTTGTTATTTTTTCTTGAAATTGGATTTTTTGTTTTGAAGATAGAAGTTCTTCTTCTTCGTTTTCTTTTAAGTCCGCTTTTTCAATCTCATTAATTTGATAGTTTAAAATGTCAAGTCTAACAAGACGGGCACTTTCATCTCCACCTAAATCATTTAATTCTTTAATAGTTTGTTTGTACTGTTCATATTCTGATTTAATCGTTGTTTTTAACGCTTGAACGGGTTCACCACCAAGTTTATCTAGCAAGTCTAATTGATTTGAATTTTTAAGTAAATTAAAATGTTCGCTTTGTCCATGAACGTCAACTAAAATGGAAGTAAACTTTTTAAGCATTCCAACCGTAGCCGTGTTTCCGTTAATTTTTATAGAGTTTTTTCCATCAATAGTAAACTTTCTTGTGATTATTAAAACGTCTTCGACTTCAAAGTCAAATTCATTATACAGCGCTAGAATGGAGTTGTTTTCCTGAACGTCAAATTCTGCACGAACAAAACATTCATCCGAGCCACTTCTTATAATCGTTTTATCTGCTTTTGCGCCCAAAACAAAATTCAGTGACTCAATAATCACTGATTTGCCAGCCCCCGTTTCACCAGATAAAACGTTTAAGCCTTGCGTAAAATTTATTTCAACGCTCTCTATAAGCGCCACGTTTTTTATGCAAAGTTTTTGAAGCATTTAAACTCCTTTTCGACACTAAATAGTTTTTAATATTTTTAATACAATGTCAGCATCAGAATTGCTTTTTGCTACGATTAAGACAGTATCGTCACCCGCAATAGTTCCCAAAACTTGCGGAAGTTTCATTTCATCAATAGCCATACCGGCAGTACCAGCATTTCCACTCAAAGTCTTTAAAACAATTAAATTATTTGCACACTCGATTGACACCGTGATATGTTTAAACATATTTATTATTTGCGGGGTGAGTTTATCTGAATTTATATGCGCTTTTGCATACTTAACACCACCCTTTCCGCTGTCAACTTTTACAAGATTTAGTTCTTTTATATCTCTTGAAATTGTTGATTGAGAAATGTCATATCCAAGTTTTATGCAAAGTTCTGCAAGTTCGTCTTGGGTTGAAATTTCATACTTTTCTATAAGCGATTCAATAAGGACTAGTCTTTCTTTTTTAGTCATTAAAGCCACCGCCTACTTTTTTATAAAGTTTATAAGATAATTTTTCAAAAAAATTAAAATCAGATTTACGCAAAAAAACCATCGGCTTTTCAGCACAAGAAACCTCTATAAAATCATCTTTATCAAGTCTTGCAACGTGCTTGCCATCAATAAAAACACTTACAGGCGCTTTACCTGTTGCGCTTATTTTACAAGTAGAACCTGCTGAATAAACGATAGGTCTTTGATTAAACGAATGTGCTGCAATAGGCGTAACAACAAACGCTGCTGCATGTGGAGAAAGTAGCGGTCCACCAAGCGAAAAAGAATATGCAGTTGACCCCGTAGGTGAACTAATTATAGCACCATCGCCTAAAAATTTTGAAACAACAGAATTATCTATTGCAACACTTATATCAGCAACCATATTACCTAAGTTATAGTCGTATATTCTTTGAACGTAAACGTCATTAAGCGCATAGAAGACGTCATCATTCAATGTAATTTTTAGCATTAAACGTTTGTCTTTTATTAAGAGATTTTTATAGAACAAATCCACGGCTTCTTTTATGTTTTGTTTTTCAAATTCACATAAAAAGCCAAGTTTACCAACGTTTATGCCTATTATAGGAATTGAATTTCTTTTAGCATACTCAGCAAGGAATAAAATAGTTCCATCTCCACCGATAGCAAAAAGCGCATCTGCACTTTCGTCAAAACATAATTCTTCGTCTTTTAATATTCTATACGAAACGTTTAGCGCTTCAAGTTCTCTAATAAGTTCTGCTTGACAATTCCCCTTAGCATCTTTTTCTTTATTATCATATATTAAAACTTTCATAAAAACTCCTTATACAAAGAATATCATAAAAAACGAATATTATCAATACTTATTCACAAATATGTGAATATTTTAGATGTTTTTTGTAAAATCGTTGGGTAAAGCAACCTTGCCACCCTTTTCTAATAAAATCAAAAACTCAGTATTTTTACCCTTAACAATGGGTGCAGTCGTTATATCTATCGGCGAAAGGTTGTAGTTTATAGCGCAATTATAAACGTTCATGCATACTTGTCTATGAATTTTTTTATCTTTTATAATGCCATTCTTAAATTTTATTTTTTGTCCTGTTTCAAACTGTGGTTTAATAAGAAGTAACAATTTTTTACCGTCACCAATTAAATCAGCAAAAGTACTTATAACGATAGACAACGAAATAAAACTTAAATCTGCGACGATTAAATCAAGCGGCAGCGAAAAATCGGACTGAACTAAGTCTTTTGCATTTTTAACAATTAAAGTTACCCTTTTATCCGTTTTTAATTTGTCGTGTAAAAGGTCATCTCTTAAATCAATTGAAAAAACGTGTTTTGCGCCGTTTTTCAACAAACAATCAGTAAAACCACCTGTGCTAGCGCCAACGTCAGCAACAACCATATCTTTAACGCAAAAGCTAAAATCTTTAAGCGCTTTTTCAAGCTTAAATCCGCCAAGCGAAACATACTCTCTTTTGCAAATTCTTTCAATTCTAGCACCTAAACTCACGTCAAAGGAACTTTTAAGGACTTGTTTTGAGTCAATATAAATTTCACCACGTTCAACCGCTTGTTTTGCCTTTGTTCTTGTTGAAAAGTATCCTTCTTGGACAAGATAACTATCTAATCTCATATTATTTTTTTCGATTATATATCTTATCGGTAAACGCAGCCAAGAACTCGCTATTGTCAACAGTTTTTAGAACTTTCATACAGCAATTATAATGGTACTCACACCTTTTCTTTGCGCCATCTATGCCAAACAATTTAACCGACGTAAGTTTTTCCGATTGCTCATCCTTATTTGGTGTTTTACCAATTAGTTCAAGCGTACCCTCAACATCCATAATATCGTCTGTAATTTGAAACATAACGCCAAGGTGATATCCAAAGTCATTAAGTTCATTGTAAAATTTATTATCAGCGAATATTGATGAAATTAATAAAGGGGCAGTTAAAAGTTTAGCCGTCTTATTTTCATATATATCGTAAAGGGTTTTTTCATCCAAAACAATACTTTTTTCATTGTAAAGGTCTAAAACTTGACCTTTAATCATTCCATTTGCACCTGCACAGTCTGCAAGCACGGATAATGCCTTAGCGCACTTATTATCAAAGTTGGGTTTTGATAGACAATGTTCAAAAGCAAAGTTTAGGAGCGCATCCCCCGCCAAAATCCCATACGCTTCGCCAAATTTTTTATGTGTAGAAAGTTTTCCACGCCTATAATCGTCGTTATCCATTGACGGCAAGTCATCGTGAACAAGCGAATAAGAGTGTATGCACTCTAATGCGAGTGCAAATTCTTTTACTTCGCTAAAATTCACCCCTAACATATCAGCAACAGCAAAGCACAAAACTGGGCGAACTCTTTTCCCCCCGTCAACAACCGCATATACCATCGCATCTTTAAGCAGTTGTGGTACACCGACTAAGTTATTAATTGCACTATTTAATTGTTGGTCAAAAGCACTTAAATAATTAGAGTACTTTTCGTTATAATCAAACATTAACGCTCCTACAAGCACATAAATACGTATTTTCAAGTAGCATTGCAATTGTCATAGGACCTACCCCACCAGGAACAGGTGAAATTGCACTTGCAATTTCTTTAACGTTTTCAAAATCAACGTCGCCAACCAATCCGTTTTCAGTTCTATTAATACCGACGTCGATTACAACAGCACCAGGCTTTACCATATCTGCCGTTACAAAACGAGGCTTACCTATTGCAGCAACTAAGATGTCTGCATTTTTACAAACGTCTTTCAAGTTTTGAGTTTTGCTATGACAAATTGTAACAGTACAGTTTTCTTTTAGCAAAAGCATTGCCATAGGTTTACCAACGATATTGCTACGACCTAACACTACTGCATTTTTACCACAAAGTTCAACGCCCTCAGTTTGAAGCATTTTCAAAACACCAAAAGGCGTGCAAGCAACCGTTGAATCTTGTCCTAGCATAAGATTTCCTACGTTTTCAGCCAAAAAACCGTCAACGTCTTTACTTGCCGGTATTAAAGAAAGAATTTTGTTTTCATCCAAATGTTTAGGAAGTGGTAGTTGAACTAAAATTCCATCAACACTATTGTCACTTGCTAAACTTTTTACAGTATCAGAAACTTCCTTTTCGGTTGCATTTTCAGGCAAATAAAAAGACAAAGATTTCATTCCAACGTACTCGGTTGCCTTAATCTTATTTTTAACGTAAACTTGCGACGCTGGGTTTTCCCCAACTAAAATTACTGCAAGTGTAATTTGCCTACCGTGTTTATTCAAAAAATCTGCAACTTTAATTTTTAATTGCTCTTTAACTTTTTGTGCAATCTCTTTACCATCAATTATTTTAGCCATTATTTCTCCTTTGCGTATTCAGCCAATACTCCGTTTACAAAATCAGTGCTGCTTTCTGTTGAATATTTTGCAACAATATTTACCGCTTCGTCAATTACGACAGGCACAGGTGTATTTGAAAAATTATCTAGTTCCGCCATTCCAAGTAAAAGCGCACATAAATCCGCACGGTGTAATTTGCAAGCACTACTTACTGAGCCAAGTTCGCTAATTTTTTTCATATATGCTTCTTCGTTATTATCAACAGCACAAAGCAACTGTGAAGCAAACGACTTATCATCATCGTTTAAATCCTTACACAAAACATCAAAAAGCCCTTCATCACCCGGATTGAAGAGCCTTGAAAATATATACTTAAAAACACATTCTCTTGCCAAACTTCTCATTAGTTGCCCTCTTGAACGTTTTCAACCGCAGGTGTTGAAACTTCTTCTGTTTTATCTTCAAAATTTACGCCATTGATGCCAACGTTTACACTAGCAACGTGATATTCTGTCATCGTTTCAATAGCGTGACGAACCGCTTCTTGAATTTTGAACGCAATATCAGAAACGCACTGTGCATAATGAATTTTTACCATAACGTCAACGTGAATACCGTCTTTTTCTTTGCGCACATTTATTGCACTTGAACGCCCAGAACTACTTGGGGCATCCGAACAAAGTTCAACGCTTGGTATTTCTTTAACAGCAAAGAGTACGATATTATCAACGATTGCATCGCCGTATATTATTTTTCCTTCTTCTACCTGTGGTAGTTTCTTAAAACGAGCCATAAATATCCCCTGATAATAAATAAATATAATTTGTTATATTTATTGTACCACAAAATATTTATTTTGCATAGTGATTTTTTAAGAAATTGGTATAATTTTTACGTTTTCAGGCGAAACGTTTGCTTCTTCCGCAACTATTGAATATATGGTTACTGCGTCGTCGGCGGTAAGTTCCGGGGATTTTGCTATTACGTTAACGTTTTGAGATTCTAATCCAATGACTACAACAGCGTCCTCAAATCCGTATGCCTTAATAAGATTTTCAAGCAAAAGCTCTTTTTCGGTTATTTCAGTTAGTTCGATTTTCATTGAAAGAGCCTCTGCACGCTCTGCGCTATCCACGCTTGCAGAAGCAATTATTTCATCAAGTTGAAGAAGTTCTTCGTTCCTAGTCGTCAACCTTTCACTGCGGTATTGTGTAAAATAGTTAGCAGAACTTACCGTAATCGAATCATTATTTGAAATGGGCCCTGTGGTCAACATAAAGTTAAACACGGCTGTAACTGCCAACAATGCAATCATACACGATAATACTACAATTTTTCTTTTTTTTGTCATAATTCTCTCCTTACCTCATTGTTAAAATTTCTAT
>JAZNFN010000200.1:0-6819 GCA_045576035.1 Christensenellaceae bacterium | reverse complement strand
TATTACCATAGATTATGCAACTAAAAGCACGCAAACGTATAGTATTCAATATGATTTGCCAAGTTTATCTGGTGGTACGAATACTTCTTGCGCTAACACAGCAGGTGCAGTTATTTTTACTTACTACGATAGGTTTTATGAGAACTTAATACCTAATTACGTTCCGTACTTTACCTTGGGTAATGTTATTGTATACAGAAGTACTAGTGCGGAAACAACACTTTTGGCGGAAGAACTTGCCGAACTTATGTTAATTGGCGAACCGCATGCGGGAACGACGTTTAATGAATTTCAACTTGGAATGAGCACTTATGCAACCAACCACGGCTATACTTATTCTTCAACGGACGTGTTTTCTAACGGCAGTTTTAACTTTAACAATTATAAAACGTCGGTTGAAAATAATAAACCGGTTGCAATATTTTTAACAAACTTTTCTATGTTAAATGGTATTAATGAGGGTGACGGGCAAGATTCAATTACAAGTGCTTATTGTGCCGTATCGCACGTAGCAGTTGGTTGCGGATATAGGGTAGATACTTATTATAATGCAAGTAACAACGTTATTGATACAAGAACTTATTTAAAAGTTGCAAGTGGGCTTAGTGTATATAATATAGGATACTTGAATATAAACGGTGTTAGCACAATAAGCAAGGCAATATCAACACAAGTTAGTTGAGGGAAAAATGCAAGATAAAGAATTAGAAGAATTATTACAACAAGAAGCGGACCAAGTAAAGTTAAGGGACTTTTCACAAGTTTGGGAAGAAATTAAAGGTGAAATTGAGCCGCCAACAAAACCTAAAAAAAAGTTTAATTGGAAAAAAAAGTTTTCAATCATTTTGGCATCTGCCACGGTTTTGGTTTGTGCGGTATTAGCGCCCTTTGTGATTAAAGGTTTAACCCCACAAGAACAAGTTTACTTTGTCGATGGGTTACAAACGCAAATTGTTACTTCACAAGAAATGTTAGACGGTCTATCACAAGCGCAAATCGCACACGTTGATTTGAGTAATTATATTATATCTAGCGCAAGGCTATATGTGACGGAAGACTTGCAAGTTAAAGGCGCAGAAACGATATTTATGGACGACGAAAATAATCCTACTTTTTTTGCTACTATGCAAATATATAATGATAACGTAGATTTGGAAAATTATATTAGCGACGTATATGATAATTTTAAAAAAGTCAATTCAGCAGATGTAAAATATAAGTTAAAGCAAGAAAGTTCGGGTTTATATGATTACAGCGTATACGCAACGTGTAACGGTGTGCAATACGTTATAGAATACACGGGTGTTGGTAATAATTTAGATAATTTCTTAAACAAATTTTTTGCATAAACAATTTTAAGGCACGGCAAAAGCCGTGCCTTTTAAGTTTTAAATTTGATTTATATAACTTGAACTGCCTTTTATAAAAGCGTTTCGTAGTTGCACATACCGTACAAAACACGCACGACTTGAATCTCGTTATCTCTTACACGGTAAAAGGCTATGTAATTATTAACAATGAGTTTGCGTAACGACTTGTCCTTTACATATTCATTGTTAATATATGGACAACTTTCAGGAAAGGCGCAGACATTATCAAACGCCTTTTCAAAATCATCAATTTGCCCGACAGCTGCTGTGGGGTTACCAAGTTCAACTGCTATATAGTCGAATATTTGTACCATATCAAGTTGCGCCATAGGGAAAATTTTTAGTTGATATTTATTACTTTCCATACTTTGCCCTCATTGCACCGAAAAATTCCGTTCCGTTTGCGGGCGTAGCACCATTTTCTATATCATCTAAACTTGCATTAATAAGAGCAGCCGCTTGCATCTTTGCAAACATTTCCTCATAAAGTTTAACGCTCATCATAACAGCTTCACCATAACCATTTTTAGTGATAACGATAGGCACAGGACTTTCTTGACAAGTTTTCATAATACTTGCAGTATTTTTAAGTTCGTTTACAGGTAATATTTTGGGTAAAGGTTGAGTCATAAAGTTTCCTCCTATTACTAATATATGCTTATTGTGGTATTATTATACCATAATTTACACCTATTGTCAATAGCGCTGTATCTATTAGTGACAAAATTTTTGAAAATGTCAATGTTAATAATAGTAAGAAGCACCCCAATTGTGGGGTGCATTGCAAACCTTTTAAGTTTTAAATTTTATACTTTTTTGCTATGACGTAATCAAGTAGATTATACTTTTTGCAGTCTTTCCAGTCTTGCAAAATTTCAAGCGTTTCAACGTAAGCAGTCATTTCACCGTGAATAAATTCGTTACGGGGAAGACTGTTTAATTCTTCTAAATAGTAAGTAAAAAGATTGATAATGTGTGTAATTAGTTGTTCTGTTGTCATATTTTAATTTCCTTCTTTGGTGATAGCCGTTTCCGCATTAATAATGTTTTGATTTAAGCATATATTAAAATTTTCTACTATTTCATTTCGATAGTTAAAAAGAGTAGTTCGTGATAAATTGCAATAATTTGCAAGTTTCCAAGCGGGTAAAGTCAATTTTTCTATGTAAATAGCATTAAAAACTACAATTGTCGGTGCTTTACCTGACAAATATTTTAGTTTATAGTGTTTATATAAAAAATCAAAAGTTTCAACAATTTGTGAATCTCTATGAGAAATTAATGCTTTTATTCTATTTTCCTTTTCTCTCAAAAATTTCTCATCAGTAGTTTTCATATCTATAATTTTAGCCAAAAATTATAAGAACGGAGTCCGCATTTTTTGGACTGTGCTCAAAAAAACAAAATATAAATATAAGACGATTCAAGTTGTAAATTTTTATGCAATATATTAGTTTTATGAAAACAATAATTCAAATTGTAATTGTGTATTGAATATGGTTGCAATAAAGCGTGTGAAATAACACAATGTGAATATAGTTGATTTTGGAGAAAGCAGATGTCGCAATATAACGCAAAGTGTCCAAATAGTTTTTATTTGATTTATCAAAGTTAAATAAAATGACCGCTAAACGTGTAAATGTCAAGAAATAATTACACATTTATAAAAAAATTTTTAAGAAATTGAACTTAAACACGAATTAAAGACGTTTTCGGGCGTATCATAACCCAAAATGCCACGGGGGTAAGCATTTAACCACCGTTCGACTTCGGCGACCTGTTCAATGCTTACATAGGTAAAATCCGTCCCCTTTGGGAATTTTCTACGAATTTCCCTATTCATACGTTCATTAGTTCCACGTTCACTACTACAATATGGATGACAGTAATATACTGTCGTCCTTTTTTTATTTCCGTAACTTGAACGCTCCATTGCTTTGTAATCGGAAAATTCTACGCCGTTATCCACCGTTATAGTCTTAAAAATTTTAGGAAACAATTTACCGTATCGGTGTTCAAGAAGATTAAGACACTTAATAACCGAATCAGATTTTTTATTAGGCAACTTAAATATTATTTCACGACGGGAAAGACGTTCTGAAAGACACAATAACGTTGCTTTTTTCTTTTTGCAACTTTCAATGCAGTCCATTTCCCAGTGGCCAAACTCCGCACGTTCATAAACAGATACAGGGCGCTTTTCAATACTAACGCCACGGGGAAGTTTTTTAACGGTTACTTTTTCATTTTTGCGTTTATCTTTTTTTGCATACGGTAAATGCTCCATAGATAACCGCAAAAACACACCATTACGAATATAGTTATACAAAGTCTGAACACATATAGTAGTATTGAAACATAGCCCTTTCTTTTTAATTTCACCCAATACAGCGAGCGGAGTTAAGCCATCATCTACAATACGTTTTTCAATATAATCAGCAAATTCATAATCGTTGCCGAGTTTAATTTCAACGCCGTGAGAACTCATATTATTTTTATATAAATCCTGTGCTTTATTTGGACTGTATGATTTTATATGTCTATACTTTTTGCCATACCAAAAAGTATCTTTAACTTTAACATGGTCGTATTCACCACGTTTAAGTTCGTTATATATAGTCTTAAAAGAACAACCTATTTCATCTGCAATTTGTCTTGCTTTATATCCTACTTTGAATAAGGCTTCTATTTGAAGCCTTTTTTCCCACGTCAAATGTCTGAACTTTCTTTTCTTACGTTCCTTTTCCATATTAAATTTTAACCCCTTGTATCGATTAAATGTGAAAGGGAACGGGCGACACGGCTAAACCGCCTAGTGGTCGGCCCGTTCCTTCTTTCGTGCATTTCAATCGGTATTAATTTATTACGGTTGCTATTTAGCAACCTTTTTCTTTTCTACGGTATGGATTTAAAAATTTTTTTTCGAGCCGTAATTTAAGCAAATCCTGTTCCGCAACTCTACCGTTCCACCCCGTTCCACCTTTCCACTATGCTATCACAAATCTATCCTTTTGTTAAAGAAATAAAAAATAGGAATTTTTTCCATTTGCGAGCAAATGCAAGTTCTTTAACAGGCTATCTTTGTAATTTCACCGTTCCAAGGCGAAACGGAAGGTGAAACGATAGAGCATACGGGGATTTTCTTAAATTACTAAAAAAATTTTTTATATTCGGGGCGTTGCCCCAAACCCCAAAGGCTCATCAAAAGATGAAACGATTTTTTAGTTAGTCGGTCGGCGCAAGCCGTTAAATAAATTTTATTTTAGGTAGGTAAAGGAAGTGAGCGAATTTTTGAGTGGCAACGAATTATCCCGTATGATTTTAGATTTACGGGTTAAAGGTTGGACAGATACCGAAATTATCGAACACATTTTAACGATAATCGGATAAGGTAAACAAGAAAACAAAAAGCCTAACGGGTAGCGAATTTCCAACCAATACCCGAAAGGCTCAACCGAATAGGGGCGCACCTATCCGCCCTTATTCAAACTTTTTAATAATTATATCACAACAAAAAATTAAAATCAAGAAAAAATTGCAAAGGGGTTAAAAATATGCAATACAAATTTTTTAAGAACGTAACTACACTTGAAGAACTGCGTGAGCAGTACAAAAAACTTGCTTTCGAGCATCACCCAGACAAAGGCGGAAAAGTTGAAGATATGCAACAAATTAACGCCGAGTATGACGAACTACATAAGCAAGTTAAGAACTACCACAGAACCGCCGACGGCATAAGATATGAGCGTAAAACTCAATCGGATATACCCGACAACTTCAGAGAGATAATAAACGCCATAATCAATTTTAATTGCAAGATTGAACTTTGCGGGGCTTGGCTTTGGGTATTCAATGCTTATGCGTATAAAGAACAGTTAAAAAATTTAGGTTTCTTCTACTGTTCGGGTAAAAAGGCTTGGGCGTGGGCAGAAAACCCAACCAACAACAAACACCGCTTAAGCCTTGAAGAAATCCGCAGACTACACGGCTCTGAAGTAATTAAAGACGAACAAGAACAACAACTAAAAATAGGGGTTGCAGTATAGCAACCCCAAAGGAGTTAAAACAATGAAAGATACTATAAAAGCAAAAATAGGATATAAAGTCAAATACGGAAAATTAAAAGCAATTTCAATACACGGCTTTTTAGATATTGCAACAATATATGATGGCGAAGAACCAATATTTAACGCTTACGTTAGAACTATGGAAGACTACAAAGACGAAAAACGCCAAAACGAATGTTTTATATTCCACGAACAATTTACAACAATTAAAGGAAATCGTTTTATTTACTGGGGCGACACCGAAACGGGTGCAGATTATTTAACAAAAATTATAAAGGAGCAAAAGTAATGAAATTATACAACATAGAAAGTTTAAGCGTGAGCAATTTAGATAAAAACACCGCCGAAGGGCAAAAAGGATTAAAAGCGTTAAAAAACGCAAAAATCCATTACAACGACAATAGAAACGTTGCGTTTTCCGTCATAGAAGTTGAAGACTATAAATGTATAGCACATAAAAATTGTGTTGGCATTTACCCAGAAGTATTTGACGAAATTATATTCCCATTCGATAAAGAAAGACTTTACCCGATACAGGGATTACAACTTGAATATTCGTTCAAGCGTAAATGGTAAACAACGTGGGGCGGTTATTCCGCCCCGAAAATAAAAGCCCTACTCCAACCACTACCAAATTTATTTTAAGGAGCATTAGAGATGAACGAAAAGATTAAAAACTTTTTTAAGTATGCAGACGGGAGCGGACAAAGTTCCTTATATAGACACAGTTATATAACAAGTCCCGAAAAAATCAAATCATTAGCACAATGCGAACAAGCGGATAAATACGCAGTTTCAGAAATTGAAAACTTAAAAGGATTAATCGAACTATTACAACTTTATCGTATAGAGCTGTTTAATCGCTATCAAGAAATAGTTTCTACAAATTATCGTTTACGCTTAACGTTAAAACGTGAAAACCGTTATTACAATAATAAAATAATTTATTACGTTTATCTTGAAAAGGTTTTTGACCGTGAAGATATAAAAGCTGAAGAACTGTTATTAGAACGTTTTGACGGAACAGACAGGCATAAAGCGTTTAAGCGATTTGCCGAACTGCAAAAGCGATATCCAAATATAGAAATTATAAAAGATATTAATAAAAAACACTGGGAGAAATGATAATGGAAATGACGTTAGATTTAGCACTAAAAGGTACACAAGAAGAAAGTTTTATAAAGATGGTAAAACTAGAATTACAAGACATAAAGACAAGTTTTGTAAAAATAGGATTTAGATTACACGAAGCAAATAATTTAAAATACTATGAAAAACTTGGATATAATTCGATAGAAGAACTTGCAGAAAACGAATTTGAGTTAAAACGTTCATCCACGTATAACTTAATAGCCATTGCTAAACATTTTTGCAACGGAATG
>JAZNFN010000199.1:0-2501 GCA_045576035.1 Christensenellaceae bacterium | reverse complement strand
CACATCAATTCTTTTGCACCAGAGTTATCTGCTGCTTTTAATCTAGATTGTGGTTGTATCATTGTGCGCCTCCTTACTTAGCCTTTTCGATGATTTCTACTACACGCCAGTTCTTATCTTTTGATAATTTTCTGGTTTCTGCGATAAGTACTTTATCGCCTACACCGCAGGTGTTAAGTTCATCGTGTGCTTTAAATTTATGAGTTTTCTTAATAGTTTTCTTATATAAAGGATGTTTTGCCCTTTCTTCGATGGCTACGACTACCGTCTTTTCCATCTTATCGGAAACAACTATACCGACTCTTTCTTTTCTTAAATTTCTTTCCATGATTCTCTACTCCTACGCCTTCGCTGCAAGTTCTCTTTCTCTCAAAATGGTCTTGATCTTAGCAATGTCTTTCTTGCAGGTCTTGAGAGATGCAGGATTTTCCAACTGGCCGATTGCGTGACGGAAACGAAGGTTAAACAACTCTTCCGTAAGCTCTTTTATTTTGGTGTTTAATTCGTCAACCGTTAATTCGTGAAGTTCTTTCGTTTTCATTAACCTTCACCGCCTTCTTCTTTTATTTCTTCGGCTACGACTGCCTCTTTCTTAACAAACTTCGTCTTTACAGGAAGTTTGTGACCAGCGAGACGCATAGCTTCCTTTGCGATATCTTCGGGTACGCCTGCCATTTCAAACAATACTCTACCCGGTTTTACTACCGCTACCCAGAATTCAACTGAACCTTTACCACTACCCATACGGCTATCCGCAGGTTTCTTGGTTACAGGCTTGTGGGGGAATATGTCAATCCAAACTTTACCACCACGTTTGATAAATCTAGTCATTGCAACACGGGCTGCTTCGATTTGGTTAGATTTAATCCAACCTGGTTCCATTGCTACTAAACCGTAATCGCCGTATGCTACCTTATTGCCTTTGGTGCACTTACCGGTCATTCTACCACGGTGCACCCTTCTTCTTTTAACTCTCTTAGGCATTAACATAATTAAGCTTCGCCTCCTTCACTTTTCTTCTTGGGAGCGCCGATAACTTCACCTTTATAAGTCCAGCATTTGATACCGATAACACCAAAGGTGGTATGTGCTTCCGCAAAGCCGTAATCAATGTCTGCACGTAAGGTTTGTAGAGGAATTGAACCTTCGTGGTAACTTTCACTACGTGCAATTTCTGCACCGTCAAGTCTTCCGCTAACCATAACCTTAACACCCTTGATACCGCTTCTCATAGACCTACCGATAGCTTGCTTCATTGCTCTTCTGAAAGATACACGCTTTTCAAGTTGAGTTGCGATACTTTCTGCAACGAGTTGAGCATCTGCATCAGGTTTCTTAACTTCTGAAATGTTGATAGAAATTTGTTTGCCTGCGCAAATTTTTGCTACCGTTTTCTTAATAATTTCAATTTCACTACCTTGCTTTCCGATAAGAACACCGGGGCGTGCGGTAAAAATCGTAATGGTGATTTTGGTTGCAGCCTTTTCGATGGCAATCTTGCTGATTGCTGCTTGATAGTATTTTTTCTTTAATACTTTACGGATTTCATTGTCTTCTTTTACGTTTGCTGCAAAATCTTTTTTATCAACAAACCATTGAGAATCCCAATCCTTGATAATTCCGACTCTTAAACCGTGCGGATTTACTTTTTGACCCATTGTCCTTCCTCCTACGCTTTAGCGTCCAGCACTACGGTTATGTGGCTGGTACGTTTCAAAATTCTGAACGCTCTACCCTGTGCTCTGGGCATAACCCTTTTGAGCGTGGGGCCTTGGTCTGCGTAACATACTGCTACGAACAAGTTATCCTTGCTCATACCAAGATTGTTTTCTGCATTTGCAGCAGCTGACATCAAGACCTTTTTGATAGGTTCGGAAGCTGACTTTGGAGTGTTTTCCAAAATTGCAACCGCTTGCGTATAACTTTTGCCTCTAATAATATCAAGTACAACCCTTACTTTGTAAGGTGATATTCTAACGTGTTTGGCAACTGCTCTGGGGCGTCTGTCTTTATTTTCCGCTATTCTTGCGGTTTTTTCTCTCATATTCTTAGCCATTTTTACGCCTCCTATTATCTGCCGCCCGTGGACTTTTCAGTACCGCCGTGACCTTTGAACGTTCTGGTCGGAGCAAATTCACCGAGTTTGTGTCCTACCATATCTTCGGTTACGTATACGGGTACGTGCTTTCTGCCGTCGTATACCGCAATCGTATGACCTACCATTTGCGGGAATATCGTGGACGACCTTGACCAAGTCTTTAAGACTTTCTTTTCATTTTTTTCGTTTAATTCTTCTACTCTCTTTAAGAGTTTAGGTTCTACAAAGAAACCTTTCTTAACGCTTCTACTCATGTCGTTCTCCTTAATTTATCCTTGTAATGATAAGTTTGTTGGAAGCCTTCTTATGCTTTCTGGTCTTATAACCGAGAGCAGGTTTACCCCAAGGAGTAACAGGCCCCGGCATACCGACAGGTGACTTACCTTCACCACCACCGTGGGGG
>JAZNFN010000198.1:0-2207 GCA_045576035.1 Christensenellaceae bacterium | reverse complement strand
AACTTGCTATTAAAATAAAAGTAAAAGTAACGTTTTGTGTTTTTCATAGTTTTTTGCCTTAAATTAAATTTATTATACTCTCATTATTTTGATATTGTCAAGCAAATTAAAAGGATTTTATGCTTTTTTTGTAAATTTTCATATTGACTATAACACCAAATACAAGCCCTATCATTAATATATATGTCCAAAGCAAAAACACCACTATTGCGGCAAGACTTCCGTAAAAAGCGTTGTAGTTATTAAACAACCTTAAATATAAAGCAAGACCGATAGTTCCTATAACCACTATAAATAAAGATATAAAGCTCCCTAATACCATCTCTCTAAATTTTAGTCTTATAGGCGCAATAAATCTGTTTAAAAGTAAAATTACGGTATACGCAAACAGTATTATGATTAAAAATACAAGTAGCGTTACTATTAATTTTAAAACGCCGTCCACTCTGCGCCCTGCAAAAAGCATATTTCCAAAAGCGAACAAAAACGCTGCGCCTAGAAAAACAATAAACATCGCACCAAGTGCCACTACCGCAAAAATTCTACGCATAACGCCACGTTTTATTTTTGAGTTCATACCATAAATAAAATCGCCGTCCTTTGACATTTGATTAAGCAAAGTCGTGCACGAAAAGATTACGGTTATAATAAAAAACACCGTAACACCGTTAGACGCATTTTCGGCAGTAGACGCAATGACTTCACCTGCTGGGCGAAATTCTTCGGGAAGCCTTGACACAACTTCGGTCGATATGTTTACGCCAAACATCCCAAACGCAGTTATAAGCAAGAACGCCAAAGGTATAACCGACGTTAAAAAATAGTACACCCAAGCACCTGCAATAGTAGTTAGACGGTTATGTGATAGAGTATTCAAAAACTTTTTAACATTGTTTTTAAGCATACAAAAACAGTGTGCGTAAAAGCACACTGTTTATACTTTTAGGTAATTTATGATTTTTTAATAAATCTTTTCTGAGTGAATTTTTGAGTAAATTTCTTTATACTTATCGTAATAGAAAAGATTTGTTCCGCTAGTAGTAACGGCTGCGGTGCCTGCGGCTGCCGCCATACGCAAAATTTCTTGCATAGGCACGCCCTTTTCTATGCCCACGCAAACGGCGCTTACCATACTGTCACCTGCACCAACTGTTGAGTTGACTGCAACCGATGCGCTTTTGCAAAAGAAACTTTCCGTTCCGTCAGTTAATACCGCACCTTCTGCGCCAAGCGACACTAAAACGTACTTAACACCTTTGTTTAGATATTTTTTAGATGCGTTTACCATATCGTGTAAATCCCTTACGATTTTACCCGTAAAGTCTTCAAGTTCACGAAGATTTGGCTTAACCATAAAAATTTCACGACTGCCGATTGCAGATAGCATATTCGCCTTTTCGGTATCCACGATAACTTTAACGTTTTCAGGGATAACCGACAGCACTTGTGCATAAAATTCGGGCGCAACGCCCTTTGGCAAACTTCCGCTCATAACGGCAATGTCGTAATTTGGTGCAAGGTCTTTGACCGTGTCTATAAGTTCTTGCTGTTTTTCTTTTGTTACGGCTTCGCCCTTGTCGTTAATTTCAGTTAGCATTGAGCGTTTGTCTATAATTTTATAGTTGGTTCTTGCGTTTCCTTTATTGTAAACGAACTTATGCTCAACGCCTTCTTTATCAAGAACGTGTTCAAAAAGCCTTGCGTGTGCGTCAAACATAAAGCCAGTTGCAAAACTCTTTTCTTTAAGTCTTGCAACGCCGACCGCTACGTTTAACGCTTTGCCCGAATAGGTTTCCACTTTGTTGTCAACCCTATTTAACTTGCCAACGTTCAAACTGTCAAGTTCAATCGTGCAGTCAATACTTGGATTCGGGCATATCGTTAATATCATTTCAATACTCCTTTATGCTAAAAGCATAACCGTTTTATTTTTTTGCGTCCGCTATTATCTTTTCTTGCGCAGAGAACGGAACGTCTTCATATCTTAAAAACTCTGCGGTAAACTTGCCCCTACCTTGCGTCATACTGCGCAAATCGGTTGCGTATTTAAGCATTTCGACAAGCGGTGCTTCGGCTGAAATTTCTTGCAAACCGTCAACCGTTTCCATACCTAAAATTCTACCACGGCGCTTATTCATATCGCCTAAAATATCGCCTGTATAGTTATCGGGAACTAAAATTCTATAACTGTAAATAGGTTCTAATAT
>JAZNFN010000197.1:0-3590 GCA_045576035.1 Christensenellaceae bacterium | reverse complement strand
AAATCATTTGGTGTAAGTGTATCTATATAATTTGGAATTAGAAGCTTGTCGTCATATTCATAATATTCAACGTCCTTTTTTTGTTTATCTTTTTTCAAAACAACAATGGTTGAATATGTTGTTGCCTTAAACGCTTGAAAGTGTTTAAGATTTACGATTTTATAGATTAAATTTTCACGGACAAACTCCTTTCTCATATGGTATCCTGCGATACTATTATAAAATGAACTTGGCGTGATATAACCTAGTGTACCAGTTGATTTTAGCATTTTTAATCCGATTTCATAAAATACGATAAACAAATCGGTCATTCCTTTTTTTGCATATGAAAATTTTTTTACTTCATTAAAATTGTCGCCTAGGTTGTGAGTGCGTATATAGGGCGGATTTCCTAATACAAAATCCATTTTTCCGTCATAGCGAGTTTCTTTTAGGGCGTCTCCGCAAACAATATCCCATTTAACATTATAAATTCCGTACAAGTTAGAAACCGCTTCAAGATTTTTGATGCATTTATCTCTTTCTATTGGGTTTATTTCAATTCCATGAATAAACTGTTCCAAATCTTTTTTTGTGTTAGTTGCTTTAATATTTTTTTGTGTTGATTCTTCACAATACCTTTTGACTATTTCTATTAAAAAAGCTCCATCTCCACAGCTATTATCAATAACGTGCTTTTGCAAAATTTTATCTCCACAATAATCGGATAAGTCTAGAATATTGTTTACGATGAAAGCTGGAGTATAAAAACGACCATTTGATTTTTCAGTTGTAATGGTGTTCTTTTTCATAATTTACTAAATACTCCTTTTATGCTTTATATGATTATAACATATATTTTAAGGTTTTCCAAATATTATTTTATTTTGTTGGGATAAAATGTTCAAAAATTATGTTGTCGACAAAGGGGGTAAGGGCGGTGGCGGTTTTATTATCTGTAACCGTCCACGCAATAACCGCTTTGTTTTTTACTTTGCGTTTTTTAAGGGGTAGCCCTGAGTATGAATAACTTATAAAATCGGGTTTAATTAAAAAATTAAGTGGCATTTTTCTAATGATAAAATTCACAAGTTTGCTTTTGTCTTCTTGTTTAACTTCCGTGCCAAGAACGCCACGCAAAAACGTAGGCGCAAGTTTTTTTATTCGCTTTATATAAAGTGGATTAAACGATTGCAAAGCAAATTCACCCTTATAACTTTTAAGTCTATCGACCGTCTTATCTACGCAAGTTTTGTCGGGTTGGTCTTTAATTTCAATTAAAAGTGGAACTTTGCCGTTTACACAAGATAAAACTTCGTCAAAAGTCGGCACGGTAAGGTCAGAACCTAAAAGGTTTAAAGCCCTGATTTCATCATAAGTTTTATCGGTAATTAAAGCGTCAACGCCCGTCATTCTTTTCAAGTTAATATCGTGGAAAGAAAACAGCACGCCGTCCTTTGACAAATATAGGTCAATTTCGATAGCAAAACCGTGTTTTACTGCGTTAATATATGCAGGGATAGAATTTTCAATAATATTATCGTTCCAAAGTCCACGGTGGGCGATTGGCGTTGTAAAAAGAAAGCAATCTTTATTTATCCGCATAAAACTCCTTTTATATTACTTGCAAAATTTTCAACTTTATTATATACTGTTAATAAATATTTGTCAAGATTAAATTAGAAAGGTAATATATGTCAATCAACAAAGAAAACGTAAGAAACTTTTGTATAGTGGCGCACATAGACCATGGTAAAAGCACGCTTGCCGATAGGCTTATGGAAAAAACGGGTCAGGTAAGTGAACGTGATATGGAAGAACAGCTTCTTGACTCTATGGACTTAGAGCGTGAACGTGGTATAACCATAAAGCTTACGCCCGTTAGAATGTTTTATAAAGCTAAGGACGGAAAGGAATATACTTTTAACCTTATAGATACGCCCGGTCACGTTGACTTTACTTACGAAGTTTCACGTTCATTAAAAGCGTGTGAAGGCGCAATATTAATAGTAGATGCAACGCAAGGCGTTCAAGCGCACACGCTTGCAAACGCTTACCTTGCGATAGATAACGATTTAGAGATTATGCCCGTCATCAACAAGATGGACTTAGCATCTGCACGCCCCGACGAAGCGGCAAGGGAATTAGAAGATATTTTAGGCGTAGACGCTAGTGACGCACCGAGAATTTCTGCTAAGAGTGGACTTAACGTTGAAGACGTTTTAGAACAAATCGTTCATAAAATCCCTGCGCCCAAGGGCGATGAAAACGCACCCTTAAAAGCGCTTATATTCGATAGTTATTACGATAACTTTAAGGGCGTAATTTGTTTCGTGCGCATAATGGACGGACAAGTCAAGGTCGGCACAAAAATCAAGACGTTTATGTCGTCAAAGCAGTTTGACGTAACCGAAGTTGGCGTATTCTCACCTAAAATGCAACCCAAAGACAGTTTATCGGCAGGTGAAGTTGGATATATTGCAGCAAGCATAAAAAGCATTGAAGATACGGCTGTCGGCGACACTATAACGGACGTTAATAACCCTGCAAAAGAGCCACTACCCGGTTATAAAAAAGCACTGCCGATGGTGTTTTCTGGCGTATTTCCACTTGACGGAAGCAAATTTAACGACTTAAAAGACGCATTGCTTAAACTAAAACTAAACGATGCGGCACTGTCTATTGAGCCCGACAACTCTGCTGCGTTAGGTTTTGGATTCCGCTGTGGCTTTTTAGGGCTACTTCATATGGACGTTATTCAAGAGAGAATTGAACGTGAGTTTGACTTGCAAATTATAACGACCGCACCGTCCGTTTCATATAAGGTTTATAAAACTGACGGAACGGAAATGACGGTTGAAAATCCAACTCACTTACCGCCCGTTACCGAAATTGACTATATGGAAGAACCTGTTATCAACGCAAGTATCTTTACACCGCCAGACTACGTTGGACCTATTATGGAACTCTGCCAGTATAAGCGTGGCATCTATAAAGATATGGTGTATTTAGATAAAACTCGTGTTGAACTTAAATACACGCTTCCACTAAACGAAATTATCTACGACTTTTTTGACCAGTTAAAGTCAAGAACTAAGGGGTACGCATCGTTCGACTACGAAGTTTCAGGCTATCAAAAAAGCGACCTTGTTAAACTTGATATGTTATTAAACGGCGACGTTTGCGATGCGCTTTCAATAATAGTTCATAAAGATAAGGCGTATGAGCGTGGTCGCCAAATTGCTGAAAAATTAAAGGACGTTATCCCACGCCAAATGTTTGAAATACCTATTCAGGCGGCGGTTGGCGGAAAGATTATCGCCCGTGAAACGGTCAAAGCGTTTAGAAAAGACGTTTTGGCTAAGTGTTACGGCGGTGACGTAACAAGAAAGAAAAAACTTCTTGAAAAACAAAAAGAAGGTAAAAAGAAAATGCGTTCTATCGGTACTGTTGAAATACCAAGCGAAGCATTTATTTCAATACTTAAAACCGATAACGACAGGTGATTATGGCAGGATTATATTTACACGTTCCATTTTGCAAGCAAAAATGTACTTATTGTGACTTTGCGTCCTTTCCAAAGGAAATCGGCAAAACTGAAAGTTACTTTG
>JAZNFN010000196.1:0-16323 GCA_045576035.1 Christensenellaceae bacterium | reverse complement strand
AAACTTATCGGCAGGGCGTGTTCAGTCGGTTGCACTTAAAATGGTTGTTGATAGAGAACGTGAAATTTTAGCGTTCAAACCGCAAGAGTATTGGAACTTAAAAGCGGACGTAAACCCACAAAACGGCAGTAACTTTAAGGTTTTGCTTGTTGAAAAGAACGGCAAAAAATATAAGCCTGCAAGTGCAGAAGAAGCAAACGCAGTTGAAACACAACTTAAAAACAGTCAATTTTTCGTTAAGTCGGTTAAACGCCAAGTTGTTAAATCGCACGCCCCAGCACCCTATATAACAAGTACGCTTCAACAGGACGGCTCAATTAGATTAAATCTTACCGCTCCGCAAGTAATGCAAATTGCGCAAAGACTTTACGAAGGTGTTGAAACGCCCCGTGGCAACGTTGCACTCATAACGTATATGAGAACGGATAGCGTAAGAATTTCAAACGAAGCACAAAAGAGCGCACTTGACTATATAGCGACAAATTACGGTCAAGAATACGTTCCGTCAAAACCCAACGTATACCGCTCTAAAAAAGATGCTCAGGATGCGCACGAAGCTATTCGTCCGATTGACGTTAATAAAACGCCCGAGAGTGTTCAAGATATTTTAGATAAAAATCAATATAAACTTTATAAACTCATTTACGACCGTTTCATTGCTTCACAAATGAGTGAAGCCAAGTACGACAGCGTTGCAGTTGACGTGGGGGCAAGTGAATATACGCTTAAAACAAGTGGTAAGACCTTGCTCTTTAAGGGATACACGGTTGTATATGACGACACGAAAAAAGACGAAGACGAAGAAAGTGGCAATGCACTTTTACCAGCGCTTAACGATAATGACAGTTTAAACTTAAACGCAATATCAAAAGAGCAAAAGTTCACAAAGCCACCCGTACGCTACACCGAAGCGTCGCTTATTAAGCATATGGAAGATAAAGGAATAGGTAGACCGTCCACTTATGCAACCATTATGGCAAAGCTTTCGGATAAAAAGCGTGAATACGTTCATAAAGATAAAAAGTACCTTGTACCTAATCCCATAAGTTATGATTTAATAGACTTTTTGGTTAAGTACTTCCCCGATATTATGGATATATCGTTTACGGCAAAGATGGAAGACGACCTTGACGATATAGGTGAGGGTGGAAAGGATTGGCGCAAACTCATAAAAGACTTCTACGGACCGTTTGACGAACAGTTAAGGAATTCTAAGATAACCGAAGTCTTATGCGAAAAATGCGGTGCGCCTATGATAATAAACAGTGGTAAGTACGGCAATTATTACGCTTGTTCAAACTATCCCACTTGCCAAAACATAAAGGCTGCAAACGAAAAGGTGGTAATTCCAACTGATAAAATTTGTCCCAAATGCGGTGGCATAATGGTAGAAAGAGAAGGAAAATTCGGCAAGTTTATCGCTTGTTCAAACTATCCTAAGTGTAAACATACCATAAGTTTATCTGAAAGCGTAGGCGTTTGCCCTGAATGTGGAAAGCCCACAAAGAAGATGACAAGCCGTGGTGGTAAAGTTTTCTATGGTTGTTCAAACTATCCAGGGTGCAAGTTTATGAGTTGGGATATACCAACGGGCGAAAGATGTCCTAAGTGTGGTGCTTACCTAATAGAAGTTGACGGCAAGGTTAAATGTTCGTCAAAGAAATGTGATTTTGTAAAGTAGTATGCAAAAAGTAAAAATAATCGGCGGTGGACTTGCTGGTAGCGAAGCGGCGTATTATCTTGCGAATAAAGGTGTAAAGGTAGAACTTTACGATATGAAACCAAAAAGTTTTACCCCTGCACATATAAGCACCGACTACGCTGAACTTGTATGTTCAAATTCTCTTAAAAGCAACGACGTTTACGGTAATGCCGCAGGGCTTCTTAAAGAAGAAATGCGTCTTTTAGGCTCAATCGTTATAGAGGCGGCGGATAAAACTCGTGTTCCCGCAGGCAATGCGCTTGCCGTTGACCGTGAAAAGTTTTCGTCGTATATAACCAAAAAGTTGCGTTCTAATAAAAATATTACGCACGTTTCAGAAGAAGTAACCGACATAGACGTTGACCAATATACAATAGTAGCAAGTGGACCGCTAACGGCGGAAAAACTTTCGCAAAATTTAATAAACTTAGTTGGCGGAAAACTTTCCTTTTACGATGCTTCTGCTCCCATAATAGACTTTGAAAGTATAGATATGCAAAGTGCGTTTTTCGGGGATAGATACGATAAAGGCAACGGCGACCACATAAATTGCCCGATGACAAAGGAAGAGTATACCTCTTTTATAGAAGCACTAACAAGTGCAGAGCGTGCAAAACTGCACGATTTTGAAGACGTGAACGTGTTTGAAGGCTGTATGCCCGTAGAGATCATGGCGTCGCGTGGAAAAGACACCTTGCGTTTTGGTCCGTTAAAACCCGTGGGACTAACCGACCCAAAAACGGGAAGATGGGCGTATGCGTGCTTGCAACTTCGCAAAGAAGATGAAAACGGCAGTATGTACAATATGGTTGGTTTTCAAACCAACCTTACGTTTAGCGAACAAAAGCGTGTGTTTTCAATAATACCAGCACTAAAAAATGCAGAATTTTTGCGTTACGGCGTTATGCACAGAAACACTTTTATCAATGCACCAAAAGTGCTTGAAAAAGATTATTCTCACAAAGAGTTTAATAAGACATACTTTGCAGGGCAAATAACGGGCGTTGAAGGGTACGTTGAAAGTGCCGCAAGCGGACTTATGAGTGCAATTTATCTTGAAAGAAAGTTGAATGGTAAAGAACGTGTGCTTGTCTCAGAAAACACGGTGTTCGGCGCACTTGCAAAATATATTACTACTGAAAACCCCGATTTTGAGCCTATGAACGCTAACTTCGGGATATTGCCACCGCTTGATAGGATAGTAAGGGATAAAGCGGAAAGAAAGCGCTTGATGGCAGAGCGCAGTTTAAAAGAAATTTCACTTTTTAAGGAGATGATAAAATGATAGAATTTAGGGGAACGACCATCTGTGCCGTAAAAAAGGACGGCAAAACAGCGATTGCCGGCGACGGACAAGTTACGATGTCGCAATCGGTAATTTTCAAGAATAACGCCGTAAAGGTAAGGCGCATTTATAACGGAAACGTAATTTTGGGCTTTGCAGGTTCGGTGTCGGACGCATTTTCTCTTTCTGAAAGGTTTGAAGAAATGCTCAATAAATATTCTGGCAACTTAATGCGCAGTGCAGTTGAACTTGCTGAACTTTGGAGAAGTGATAAGGCAAGAAAACTTGAAGCGATGATGATAACGGCAGATAAAGAAACGTTACTTGTCGTATCGGGAACGGGTGAAGTAATCGAACCTGACGGTGGGGTATGTGCAATCGGTAGTGGTGGAAACTATGCGCTTGCAGCAGCACGAGCGCTTCGCCAAGAAACCGATTATTCGGCAGAAGACATCGTTAAAAAGTCGCTTAAAATAGCAAGTGAAATATGCGTATTTACAAACGACAATATCACTTGTGAAGTAATTTAAGGGGGAATAATAATGCAACTTAGTCCAAAACAGATAGTAAATGAACTTGATAAATACATTATTGGTCAGCACGCTGCAAAAAAAGCGGTTGCAATCGCACTTCGTAACCGTTATAGAAGAAGTATGCTTACCCCTGCGGAAATGGAAGAAATTACGCCGAAGAACATAATTATGAAAGGACCGACGGGCGTAGGTAAAACGGAAATTGCAAGAAGACTTGCAAAACTTGTCGGTGCGCCTTTTGTTAAAGTTGAAGCGACCAAATATACCGAAGTTGGATACGTCGGTAGAGACGTTGAATCAATGATAAGGGATTTGGTTGAATGTTCTGTGCGTTTAGTTAAAGAAGAACGCTTTAACAAAGTAACTGAAAAGGCAGGCGCAACAGTAGATGCACGCCTTGCTAAAATCGTTGCAGAAGTAAGGCGTTTAGATAGGGGTGAAACTCCACAAGATATTTTTGAAAAAAATATTTTAGAAGGTCTTAAAAAAGGTTATTACGATAACGAAGTTATTGAAATAGACGTTGTTGATAATCCTAAGCCTATGGAACTAATTCCAGGCGGTGGCGAAATAAGTATCGGCAGTATCTTTGGCGATATGATGCCCAAAAAGACTAAAAGACGTAAACTTAAAGTAAAAGAAGCAAGAAAACTGCTTTTAAATGAAGAAGCAGATAAACTTATAGATAAAGATTCTGTAAACGAAGAAGCAATCCGCCGTGCAGAAAACGAAGGTATAATCTTTATTGACGAAATAGATAAGATTGCCGCAAAAGGAAACAAGGGCGGCGGACAAGACGTTTCAAGAGAAGGCGTTCAAAGGGATATTTTGCCTATCGTTGAAGGTTCAACAGTAATGACAAAGTACGGTGCAATCAAAACCGACTATATTTTGTTTATTGCGGCTGGTGCGTTCCACGTTTCAAAGGTGAGCGATTTAATTCCCGAACTTCAAGGTCGTTTTCCAATACTTGTCGAACTTCAAAGTTTAAGCAAGCAAGACTTTATAGACATTTTAACCACGCCAAGAAACGCAATCACTATTCAGTATGCAACGCTTTTAAGGGTTGACGGCGTTGACCTTAAATTTACGGACGATGCTATAAACGAAATTGCACGCATTGCAGAAGATATGAACACTACGATGGAAGACATCGGTGCAAGAAGATTGCATACGGTTATGGAAAATTTAATCGAAGACATATCGTTTGAAGCGGACGGCACGGGTAAAGAAATGGTTATCGACAGTGCTTACGTCCTTAACAAAATGGGTGGCGACACTAAGACCAAAGACTTGAAAAAATATATTCTTTAAGGATTAAAAAAATGATAAATATACCAAAAGGCACAAAAGATATATTGCCGTCAGAAAGTTATAAGTGGCAATACGTTGAAAATACGGCAAGGGAAGTTGCTCGTGTTTTCGGCGCATCGGAAATAAGAACGCCAACTTTTGAACACACCGAAGTTTTTTTGCGTGGCGTAGGCGAAACTACCGATATAGTAAACAAAGAAATGTATACCTTTTTAGATAAGGGTGGCAGAAGCATAACTCTTAAACCCGAAGGCACGGCAGGGGTAGCAAGGTCGTTCGTTGAAAACGGTATGGCATCAATGGCGCTTCCGCAAAAGTTGTATTATATTACGCAGTGCTTCCGTTACGAACGTCCGCAAGCAGGCAGGCTTCGTGAATTCCATCAATTCGGCGTAGAGTTTTTGGGTGCGTCGGACGCAAATATTGATGCAGAAGTAATACTGCTTGCAAAAAGTTTTTTGGATAAAGTGGGCATTAAAAATATAACTCTTTATCTAAACAGCATCGGCTGTAAAGAGTGTAGAAAAAAATACGAACAAGCGCTTACTGAATATCTTAATAAAAACATAGACGGTATGTGTGAACTTTGTAAAGACAGGTTGAAGAAAAACCCCTTGCGTATTTTGGACTGCAAGAACGACGACTGCAAGAAGATAACAGCAAACGCACCTAAAATTCTGGACTATATTTGCGAAGATTGCGCTAATCACTTTAATAAGGTTCAAAATCTTTTAAAGATTGCAGGCGTAGAGTTTAAGGTAAACGCTAACATCGTTCGTGGACTTGATTATTACACAAGAACGGTATTTGAATTTGTTTCTGATAATATCGGCGCACAAGGTACTGTATGCGGTGGCGGAAGATACGACGGGCTTATTTCACAGCTTGGCGGTAACGACGTTCCGGGCATAGGCTTTGCAGTCGGTATAGAAAGAATTTTAATGCTTCTTGAAAATACGGGCGTTCAAATTGCAAACCCCAACAAAGTTGAGTATTACGTTGCGCCTATGGGCGAAAAGGAAGCCGAAAAAGCGTTTGAAATCGTTTCAAAACTTCGTAGCCGTGGTATAAGCGCTGACTTCGACCATATGGGCAGGGGCATAAAAGCACAGTTTAAGTATGCAGATAAAATCGGTGCGGAAAAAGTTATCGTAATCGGCTCCAACGAACTTGCACAAGGCAAAGCAAAAGTTAAGTGTATGGCAGACGGTAGCGAAAGCGAAGTAGAGTTTGATAAATTAGTATAATGAAAGAAACGGGACTTGTAATAAATACCGACGGCGAATACGCAACGGTTAAAGTGGAAAAAAAGGACGAATGCAGTAAATGTGGAATGTGCCTTTTCCCAAAGGGTGCAGACAGCGTTACTTGGCGTGCAAAAAACCTTGCTAATGCTGTTAATGGCGATACCGTCGTTATAGATACCGAAAAAGAAGGCAAACTTCTTGGCGCACTGTTAGTGTTTTTAGTTCCACTATTGCTTATCGGATTAAGCGTCTTAGTAGGGTACTTAGTGATAGGAAACGAACTTTCAATACTTATATTAAGCGTTTTGCTCATTGCACTTTGGTTTATAGTGCTAAGCATAATAGATAAAAAACTTAAAAAATCGGCAGGGTTTACACCTATAATAACTGCTGTAATAAATAAAGAAAAAAATTAACTTATATAAATTTAAGGAGAAACAAATGATTGATTTAACCACCATCAAAATGGCAGACCCCGAAGTTTACGAAGGTCTTGCATCAGAACTTAAAAGACAAAGAGACAACATCGAACTTATTGCAAGTGAAAACGTAGTATCTCAAAACGTATTATTAGCAGCAGGTAGCGTGCTTACCAACAAGTATGCAGAAGGCTATCCCGAACACCGTTATTACGGTGGTTGCCAATGTGTAGACATCGTTGAAAAACTTGCTATTGAACGTGCTAAAAAACTATTTGGTGCAGACCACGCAAACGTTCAACCGCACAGTGGTGCAAACGCAAACTTTGCAGTATACTTTGCAGTATTAAAACCGGGCGATACCATTATGGGTATGAGTTTGGCACACGGTGGACACTTAACTCACGGTAGTTCCGTTACCGTTTCAGGCAAATATTTTAACTCTGTTGGTTACGGCGTTAAAGAAGAAACAGGCACGATTGACTATGATGATTTAGAAGCACAAGTTTTAGAAGTTAAACCCCAAATTTTCGTTTGTGGTGCAAGTGCATATCCAAGAGTAATCGACTTTAAGAGAATTCGTGAAATTTGTGATAAAGTTGGCTGTTATATGATGGTTGACATCGCACACATTGCAGGTCTTGTAGCAACAGGATTGCACCCAAGTCCCGTACCTTATGCAGACTTTGTAACAACGACGACGCATAAGACTTTAAGAGGACCAAGGGGCGGTATGATTTTGTGTAAAGAAGAATATGCAAAAATCATTGATAAAGCAGTATTCCCCGGCACGCAAGGTGGTCCTTTAATGCATATTATCGCAGCAAAGGCAATCGCTTTTGGCGAAGCGTTAAAGCCCGAATATAAAGCGTATATGGAACAAGTAAAACTTAATGCAAAAGCAATGAGCGAAAGGTTCTTAGAACTTGGCGTAAAACTTGTTTCAGGCGGAACGGACAACCACCTTATGCTTTTAGATTTATCAGATAAGGACGTTACGGGTAAAGACTTAGAACGTATGCTTGATGAAGTCAACATCACCTTAAACAAGAACGCAATTCCGTTCGATAAGCAAAAACCGTTCGTAACAAGCGGTGTTCGTATCGGTACGCCTGCTGTTACTAGCCGTGGATTTAAGGAAGACGACTGCCGTAAAGTTGCTGAACTTATTACTGAAATTATCAATAAGAAAGAAGACGCTTACGAAGCCGTTCGTATAGAAGTACAAAAACTCATTGCAAAATATCCGCTCTATGAAGGAGTTATTGATTAATTATGGAATACAAATCCGTGCTTAGTCTGTTAGAAACGGAAATTGCTATAAAATTCATAAAGGACACGTTTGAAGTAGAGCTTGCAAAAGCGTTAAAATTAACACGAGTATCCGCACCGTTGTTCGTTCAGCCAGAGTCAGGCTTGAACGACAACCTTAACGGGTATGAACGTGCTGTTAAATTTGACGTTTTAACGCTTAAAAAAGAAGTGGAAATCGTTCAATCGCTTGCAAAGTGGAAACGTATGGCACTTGCAAAGTACGGCTTTAAGGCTGGTGAAGGTTTATATACTGATATGAACGCAATTCGCCGTGACGAAGACCTTGACGCTATTCACTCAGTTTACGTTGACCAGTGGGACTGGGAAAAGATTATAAATAGGGAAGACAGAAAACTTTCTTATCTTAAAAAGACGGTTAAGTCTATTTATAAAGCGCTTAAAAAACTTGCAAAGGCAGTAAACGCAAAATATCCTGCAATCACTCACAGTATTCCCGACGAAATTACGTTTATTTCCACAAAAGAACTTGAAAAAGAGTTCCCCGATATGACAAGGAAAGAACGTGAAAGTGCCGCCGCTAAAAAGTACGGTGCAATTTTCATTTACCAAATCGGTTGGAATTTAAGTGACGGTAAACCGCACGATGGCAGAGCGGCTGACTACGATGATTGGAAACTTAACGGCGACATTATTTTGTGGTACGACGTTTTGGGAATAGCACTTGAAATTTCTTCTATGGGAATAAGGGTGGATGAAAAAAGTTTACAACGCCAACTCAAAAAGAAAGGCGAATTACATAAACTTGATAATCCATACTGTCAAGACGTTATAAACGGCAAGCTTCCGCTAACAATAGGCGGTGGTATAGGTCAATCAAGACTTTGTATGTTCTTTTTAAATAAATCGCATATCGGCGAAGTTCAAGCGTCTATATGGTCTGATGAATGTATTAAAGAAAATATGGAAAAAGGAATACACTTACTTTAATGAATGCGTTTAGTAGGGTAGAAGCGCTTATTGGCACGGACCAACTGAATATACTTAAAAATTCGTCGGTTGCATTGTTCGGTGTAGGTGGCGTTGGTGGGGTTGTTGCAGAAGCATTAATCCGTTCGGGCGTTCACAAACTCACCGTGTTTGATAGCGACGTAATATCCCTTTCAAATTTAAATAGGCAAATTATTGCAACGCAAAACACGGTCGGGCAAGATAAGGTTTTATCTATTAAGGAAAGGCTTTTATCTATTAACCCCGATGCTGAAATAATAACAAAAAAGGTATTTTATTTACCCGAAAACGCAAATGAGTTTGATTTAAGTGTTTTTGATTACGTCATTGATGCAGTTGATACGGTCAGTGCGAAAATAGAAATCATTTTGCGTGCAAAAAACGCAAACGTACCCGTTATTTCTTGTATGGGTACGGGTGGTAAACTCGATATTACCAAATTAAAAGTGGACTACGTTGAAAACACAAAGGGTTGTCCGCTTGCAAGAGTTATGCGCCGTGAACTTAAAGTGCGTGGGATAAACAAAGTAAAAGTAGTTTATTCGGAAGAGGGTGTAAAGTTAAACAAACATACGCTTGACGCTGAAAAAAAACAAAACGGAAGCGTAGTTCCACCAAGTATGATATTCGTGCCGGCAGCGGCAGGTCTTTTGATTGCAAAAGAAGTTGTTTTCGATTTAATAGCAAACAAAACGGAGAAATAAAATGAAATTTTTAATAGCGTCAGACTTACACGGCTCAGCCTACTATGCACAAAAAATAGTTGACGTTTTTCACGCAGAAAAGGCTGATAAACTTATATTTTTAGGCGATATTTATAATCACGGTCCAAGAAATCAGTTGCCAAAAGAATACGACCCTATGAAAGTTGCTGAAATTCTTAACGGCGAAAAACAAAATTTAATTGTAATAAAAGGTAACTGCGACAGTCAAGTTGATAATATGATATCTGAGTTTTCCTTCATAGATGATATGGTTTTAGTAAGTGGTGAAAAAACTTATTTTTTAACACACGGACACGTTTACAATAAAGACAATATGCCTAAAACTCAATTTGACGGTATAATTTACGGACATTTTCATACGGGGTTTATTGAAATGGTTGGTAAAGCTGTGGTTGCAAATGCAGGTTCATTGTCGTTACCTAAAAATCAAACCCCAAACAGTTATATAATACTTGACGACGGCGTTTTAACGCTTAAAGATATTGACGGAAAAGTTCTTGATAAAAGCGAACGTTAATAACTAAAAGATAAAGGAGAATACTATGGCAAACTTACTTGGCGTTGACTTTGGTACAACCGCACTTAAAGCGTGCTTGTTTGATGAAAACGGCGTGCGACTTGCATCTGAGTCGGCACAGTATAAACTTATCACCAAAGGTGAATTTATAGAGTTTGACGCACAAGAATTTTTTAACGTTTTTTCTACAACGGTTGCTAAAATTACGTCAAAATTTAAGGTTGACGCAATGTCGGTTGACACTCAGGGTGAAACACTTATAGTGTTAGATAAGGACGGCAATCCGCTTATGAACGCTATTATTTGGCTTGACAATAGAGCAGAAAAGCAAGCCAAAGAAATGCAAGAAGTATTCGGCATAGAAAAAATATACAATTTAACGGGACAAACGGAAATTCCGGCAGGCTATCCTGCCCCTAAGATAAAATGGCTCAAAGAAAACGCCCCCGACGTATTTGCAAAAGCAGATAAATTTTTACTGTTAGAAGATTATATTTTGTATCGTATGACGGGAAAGTTTATCGCTTCACGCTCACTCTATTCATCATCACTTTTAATGAACGTACATACGGGCGAATACATAAAAGAAGTTTTAGATTATCTTGGCATTAAAGAAAACCAACTTCCTACATTAAAAGAAAGTGGCGAAATTGTAGGGGAGTTTAATGGTATAAGCGTTGCGACAAGTGCGCTTGACCAAATTGCAGGCATAACGGGTGCAGGGGTAGTAAAAGAAGGCGTTATGAGTGAAACTACGGGTACTGCGCTTGCAGTATGTGCGCTTACCGAAAACTTTCCGCCTTACGTTAAAGATATGAAAGTATCGGCATACTACGTTAAAAAGGGACTTTATTGCCTACTTATGTGGGCACCGACAGCAGGTGCGTGCCTTGAATGGTTTAAGGGCAACTTCTGCGAAAACGTAACGCTTAAAGAACTTGACGAACTTGCTGAAAAAGTTCCATCAGGCTGTGAAGGACTCATTGCACTTCCGCATTTATGTGGAACGGTAATGCCTGAAAACAAACCCGACGCAAAAGGCGTGTTTTTCGGTGTGGAATTAAAACATACAAGAGCACACTTTGCCCGTGCTATAATGGAATCGGTAGCGTATATGATTAAAGAATACGTTGATTTTATGGGCGTTAAAGTTAATGAAATACGCTCAATGGGTGGTGGAGCAAGAAGTAAACTTTGGTGCGGTATAAAAAGCAACGTTCTTGATAAAACCATCGTAACGCTCAATGAAAATGAAACGGCGTGCTTAGGCAGTGCAGTGTTTGCAGGCGTAAGCGTAGGGGTTTTTAGTAGCGTAGAAAGTGCAACTGAAAAAATAGTTGGTAAGAACAAGACTTATGCGCCTAACAGCGATGAATATAAATTACTTTACAGTAAGTATAAGCAAACTGAAAAGAAATTAATGCAAATATTTTAATAAATAAAATCACGGCAACTTGCCGTGATTTTTTATATCGCACGTTTAAAAACTCTTACGGCAAGGGCGGTCATATCGTCCTTTTTTTGTCCGCTAGATAGCATAACTGCATAGTTTAATATTTCATCGGCAAGCGTTTGAGGGTTTTTTGCGGGGACAGTGCGTAAAAAGTCTATTATATCGCCAGACGAACCAAATGCATCAGAAATTCCATCGGTTAAAAGCAAAACCATATCACCGCCTTCAAGTTGAGTGGTGGCAACCGATGGTTTTAGTTCGTCTATAATTCCAAGCGGAAGTGCATTGCCTTCAATAATTTTTATACCGTTATCGTTAATGATAAAGCCGTAAGGTGAACCGTACTTGATAAAGTCAGCCGTGCAAGTTTTCAAATCTATTACCGAAACGTCAAGAGCAGTAAAACTATCTTCGGTGTTGATTGCTAAAAGTTTGTTTACAGTGCTAAGAATAAGGTTTCCGTTAAGTCCAGCCTTATAAAAACTTTCAATTAGTGATAGGGAAGCGGAAGAAATATTTTGTGCACGCTGACCGCTACCCATACCATCGGATAGGGCAAACATAAATTTATCGCCGTTAATGCGCATAACCGAGTGAGTGTCACCGCTTGTATCAGAGCCGTCTTTTTTTGCTTTGGCAATGCCGAAAACTGCATCGAATTCAGTTGCCTTTTTAAATGAAATATAAAATTTTTCTTCGGTAATTTTTGCTCTTTCACAAATTTCCATTTGCATATTTAACGCCTTGCTTATAACAGACTGCATTTCGGACATTGAAAATTCTTTCATTGCAGTTATAACGCTAACCGACAGCCTTTCGTTTTCACCGTAAACCAAAAGTTCATTTACGTTAAATCCCGACTTAAAAAGGCAGTCGCTTAAATGACGTTCAAGCCTACTTTGGTATTTAAGAAGAGTGCCTGTATCTAGTGCTAGTCCCCTTAAAATTTCAGCGATACCAAGCGCTTCTGAGGCAAGCAGTTCTCTACCACTTGAAACGTTGGCAGTTGCAATAAGTTTTTCACGATACTCTGCTAAAAGTTTATTTAGACCATATAATATATTATTTGGGTGAATACAAACTTCGCCTAATTCTTTTGGTAAATCAATGAGAGATAGTTTACCCTTTGCAAAGCCTATATCAATCATTTTATTAAGACCACTCTTTACTTGTTTTTCGCATTTTTTACATTGCATAAAGCAAGAACAATCCTTGCAAACGGAATTTAAAATTTGTTTTTCCATAATCTCTTTGGCAGTGCTTTCAGATAGATTATTTTCCTTAAACACGTTAAACGCTTGCGCCATTTCTAAAAAAACGCTTGAAAGGTCGTAAAGTCTACCCGAAAGCATAGTACGGTTTCTATTAATCGCTTCACGAGTAAGCTGTTTTTCCCTAAAAGAATAAAGTTTTTCTTTAAGGTTTTTAAGCAGTATTGTTGGAATAATACAAAATATAGCGACCCCGATAATTACCGAAATAAATTCTGCCATTTGGTAATCGGGGTAGACGGAAAATACCACTTGCATAAGGTAATCTGCTAAAATGACTGCTATTGCACTAGCGTATCTTGACAGTGAAGAAAAACATTCGGCACAAACGCTCCATACCAAAAAAATTGCAACGTATTCAAGATTTTTGTAATAAATAGAAAGAGTTATTCCTAAAACCACCGAAACGATTGCACTTATTCCCACACGATAAACATAGCACACGGCAAGAATAATAACGATTGAAAGGCTTTTCCAAAGCAAAGGTGTAAAGTAGTTACAAAGTCCAAGACCAAAAAGCGAAGTAACTACGGCGATTGACGCTACTTCTTCAAAGTTAAGTTTAAATTTTAACCCTTTTTCCGAAACGGCTTTACCTGCAATCATTGTTAAAAAAGTTAAAAGAGCGGTTAAAAGAACGCAAAGTATTCGTTTTTCGGTGATAATTTGGTTTGCTGTGTTACCTAAAAATATAAACCCCGTAAGACCAATTATGGTAAACGCTACGGCTTCAAATCGCATTTTAATATTACACTTTTTATATATTAACGTTACGATTGTAAAAACGCCAGCACAAATAAATCCTGCACCCAACAGTCCTGGATTAGATAAAAATAAAAACGATGCTAAATAGGATAGCGAAGTTATGATAATTGAAGCACCTAACGATAGCGCTGTAACGTAAATTGCGGTAGAATAGGGCAAAACTTCTTGTTCTAAGCAATTAAAGACGGTAAAGCAAACAAACAGAGCGACGTGCGATAGAACGTTTATATAATCAAAATTACTGCGAAATGTTTTCAAAATTTTTCTCCTTATCGTTGACTTAAAGTGTTTTTCATTATATAATAAAAACAAGCATAAAAATTATAATATTTTGGCTTATTAAGGCGTAAAAAGGCTTAATGAAATTTAATAAGCGTTATAATAAAAACTTTTGTTAAAATAGTTGGCAAAGCCTACTAAATTAAAGTAAAATAATAGTGATAAAAAATAAAGGTGGCAGTTATGATAAAAGTTGGTATAGTAGGGTATGGAAATCTTGGCAGGGGCGTAACTCTTGCTGTTAATAAAGCAGAAGACTTAGAGTGTGTTGGTATTTTTACCCGTCGTGCACCTGAAAGTGTTAAACCCGTGGTTGATTTTCCCGTATACTCAATGGAAAAATTAAACGATTTTAAGGGAAAAATTGACGTGTTGCTTCTTTGCGGTGGTAGCGCAACCGACTTGCCTAATACAACCGCTCAGTTACTAAAAGATTTTAACACGGTCGATTCTTTTGATACACACGCAAAAATACCCGAATACTTTGAAAAATTAGATGCTGTTGCAAAAGAAAACGGCACTCTTTCAGCAATAAGTATCGGTTGGGACCCTGGTGTTTTTTCTATCGCAAGAATGCTTTTCGGCGCGGTGCTTCCCGACGGAAAAGATTACACTTTTTGGGGCAAGGGCGTTTCGCAAGGGCATAGCGATGCTATAAGAAGAATTAAAGGCGTAAAAAACGCTATTCAATACACTATTCCAAAAGAAGATGCCTTAAACGCAGTTAGAAACGGCTCTAATCCCGAACTTTCTACAAGGGATAAGCACTTGCGTGAATGCTTTGTTGCAATAGATGACGGTGCGGATAAAAACGCAATAGAAAAAGAAATAAAGAATATGCCAAACTACTTTGCCGATTATGATACGATAGTAAATTTTGTTTCGGCAGAAGAAGTTTTGACTATGCAGAAAAAACTTTCGCACGGTGGGTTTGTGTTCCGTTCGGGAAACACCACTAATGAAAATTCGCACTTGCTTGAACTTTCGTTAAGGCTTGACTCTAACCCCGAATTTACGGGTAGCGTTCTTACTGCTTACGGCAGAGCGGTTGCTAAGCTTCATAAAGAAGGCAAAACGGGTTGTGTAACAGTTTATGATATTCCGCTTAAATACCTTTCACCGCTAACAAACGAACAGTTAAGAAAAACTTTACTATAATAAGTAACGGCACGCTTTAAGGCGCGCCGTTTTAATAAAAATAAAGGAGAAAAATATGGCAAGAAGAAAATCAAAGAAAAAAACGTCGGCAAAGTCTATTTTTTTAAGCATACTTTTTTTGATTATAATAATTGCAGGTTATTACGTTTATAATAATTATATTAAAAAACCACAACCTGTGATTGAAGCAAAAGGCGCAATATCTTTTCACTTTATGATGTTAGGGAACTCTAACGCAGGCGATAGCATATATATAAAAGCAGGTGAAAATGATATATTAATTGATGCTGGAAGCAGAGAGGACAGTATAGATGATATAAAAAACTATATAGATAATTTCGTTACGGATAATAAACTAGAATACGTTATCGCAACACACGCACACGAAGACCATATAGCAGGTTTTGCAAAAGATAACGGTAGCATATTTGACCTTTACGAATGTGGTACTATAATTGATTTTCCGCTTACCGATAAAACCACTCAAACTTACAATAGATACGTTGCAGAGCGTGATGCAGAAGTTGAAAATGGAGCAAAGCACTATACTGCACTTGAATGTTATTACAATCAAAACGGAGCGCAAAGAATATATAATCTTTCCGACGATGGTAATATAAGATTTGAAGTGCTTTATAATTATTACTATGAAAATTCATCAAACGATAAAAACAACTATTCGGTGTGTATAATGTTCTACCACGGGGAAAGACAGTTCTTGTTTACGGGTGACCTTGAAAAAGATGGCGAAAATAAACTTGCCCAAAAGTACGATTTTACGCAAGTTGAATTATACAAAGCGGGGCATCACGGGTCAAGAACTTCTTCTAACGATTGTCTATTAAAAGAAATTAAACCCAAAATGTGTGTTGTGTGCTGTTGCGCTGGTAGCGTTGAGTATACCGATAACCTTTCAAGAACGTTTCCAACGCAAGATATGATAGATAGAATTGCACGTTACACTGATAAGGTATACGTTCCCATAACCATAGAAATTCAACAAACAAAAGGTACTGAAACCCCTAATGATATTACTGATGATGATTACGAAAATAAGGGTGAATACAAATTGCTTAATGGTAATATAGTAATAATTTCCGATGCTGAAAAGGGCGTGTACGCCGAGTGTTCAAACAATAATACATTACTAAAAGACACTGAATGGTTTAAACAATATAGAAAGATGCCTAATGCGTGGAAAAGTGCGTCTTAATAAAAAAAATTAATTTTATGAATAAAACTTTTAACCCGTCGCATACTACAATTAGACGGAGGAAATCAGTATGCAAGAGACGGGCATAGTTAGGCGCATAGACGAGCTTGGCAGAGTGGTTATCCCAAAAGAGATGCGCAAGACCTTACGCATAAAAGA
>JAZNFN010000195.1:0-7827 GCA_045576035.1 Christensenellaceae bacterium | reverse complement strand
CTAAGACCGCTTGGCCTCCGACTTATTTTCTCAATGCTTGACTCATAAGTCTCGCTTGTAAACCAACGTGAGAATCGCCCATATCCCCTTCGATTTCTGCCTTAGGCGTTAAGGCTGCAACAGAGTCAACTACGATAATATCGACCGCTTTACTGTTTACAAGCGATGCGGTAATATCAAGTGCCTGTTCGCCCGTGTCGGGTTGAGAAACGTAAAGTTCATCAAGATTTACGCCAAGTGCTTTTGCATAAACGGGGTCAAGTGCGTGTTCAGCGTCCACGAACGCTGCGATACCACCTGCCTTTTGCGTTTCCGCTATGCAGTGAAGCGCAACGGTAGTTTTACCCGAAGATTCTGGTCCGTAAATTTCAATAATTCTTCCTCGTGGAAGCCCACCAACGCCGATTGCAAGGTCAAGGGATAGACAGCCTGTGGGCAAAACTTCAATATTTGTGTCGCCTGCTTCTTGCCCTAAACGCATAATTGCGCCCTTACCGTATTGTTTTTCAATTTGTGCCATTACACTATCAAGTGCTTTTATTTTTGCTTCATCCATCTTTTTTTCCTCTATATGTTTTTTAATTTTTTAATAGCCAAAAACAGCGCAGTATTAACCGCCGTTTCGGTAATATTCTCTCTTGAACCGTTAAGATTATAGCGATAGGTGTGAACACCATCTCTTGTTCCTACTGCTATATAGCATAACCCTACGGGTTTTTCGGTATTGTCGCTTTTTGGTCCTGCAATGCCCGTGGTTGCGATTGCAACGTCCACGTCTGCATTTTTAAGTAACCCCGCAGCCATTTGATACGCAACAACTGAACTTACTGCACCGTGCTTACTTAAATCTTGTGCGACAACGCCTAATCTTTTTATTTTGCTTTGATTTGAATAACTTACTATTCCTTCTTGAACAAACTCTGATGCTCCAGGATTTTTTATCACTTCCGAAACAACTTTACCGCCCGTAAAACTTTCAGCGACGGCAAGCCTTAATCTTTTGAGTTTCAACACGTCGAAAAGCCTTTCGCCAAGCGAAGTGTCAAACTCTGCGTAAATGTTGTCTTTATGATTAGAAACGACGTATCTTATAATTTCACTGCGTACGTCGTCGCCCGTCTTTTCGTTGAATAAAATGTCGACAGTTACGTCCCCAAACTTTTCGGTAATGCTGTAATTAAAGCCTTCTACACCTATATTTTCCGCTTCGATAAGAGTGTTTTCTATCGCACTTTTATCGCCAAAATATTTAAGGACTAAGCGACTTCTTTTTATGCCAAGTTTATTTTCAAGGTAAAGCAAAACGTACTTATCGCACATAACCTTAATTTCACGGTACGATTCGGGAAGCACCGATAAAGTAAGCTCGTTACCATCAAGAATAAAACCTTGAAAACCACCGTTTACGTTAGGGATAACCGTTCCTTCAAGCGGAAGATGAGCATAACTTTCGGGGTAGTCCACGCCGTTTGCTTTTGAAACTGCATCTAAAAAATTCTTCGCATTTTCGTTTTCAACAAAAACCGTGTCAAGACACTCTGCTATTATTTTTTTATAGTCAAATATAGCCTTATCCCCACCGATAATGACCAAATTATCGCATACGTCCATCAAATTTTCAAACGTATGCTTAAAAGTAATGTCGTCGGTGTGCGATAAAATTTCAACAGTGCCGACTGCAAAGCCACCGTCGCTAAATGCACCGATTACCTTTTGATAGTATTCCCCGTCAAACGCCTTTTCTGGTGGACGGAAAAAAATCAACGCAGTTTTCATTTGTTTTCCTTTAATACGCTTCTATTTTTAACAATACATTCAGTACCCGATATAATTGTGAGTATTGTTGCAACGCCTAAAACAATAAGCCCTATAACGTTTATTGTTGTGTAAACACCAGGCATCCAATCTGCACCCACCAAAAGTATGATAATTGCAATGTCTGTTACGAAAGTTTTAACCTTGCCCGACCAGTCAGCCGCAAGCACTGCACCTTTTGACGCCGCAACCATTCTAAAACCGCTAACGATAAGTTCTCTTGCAAGAATAACCGCAACGGCTATTGCTGTGTAATAAGGAAGTATTGCGTATTCCCCACTCATTGGTAAAAGCATAATGATAAGTGCGGTTGAAACCAAAACCTTATCTGCAATCGGGTCTAAAAATTTACCTAAATCGGTAACTAAGTTATACTTTCTTGCAATGTGTCCGTCAAGAAAATCGGTAAACGCTGCAAGCGCAAAGATAACTGCTGATATAACGTAGTTATACGGTATTTGCGGAATATAAAAAACCGCAACAAAAATAGGTATTAAAATTATTCTTATGATAGTTAGTTTGTTGGGTAAGTTCATAGTCTTTCTCCATACAGGTCGTAGCCCGTCTCTTTAATAATTTTAACGTCGTAATATGCACCGTACTCCACTTCTTCGCCCGAAAAGAAATAAACTTTTCCGTCGATGTCGGGAGCGTTAAAGTACGCACGGCCGTAGTAAACAAGTTCGTTTTCATCAAACCCTTCGGCAAGAATTTTAACAGTTTTACCTATAAACGAACAGTTTGTTTGCTTGACGATTTTTTTCTGCACGTCGTACAGTTTTTTAAGACGCTTAGTTTTTATTTCTGATTTAATCTGCCCGTCAAGGCGTGCCGCCGCCGTTCCGTCTTCCTTGCTATACTTAAAAAAACCTGCGTTGAACAGTTTTGCCTTTTGCAAAAACTCAACAAGGTTATTAAACGCCTGTTCGCTTTCGCCTGGAAAACCCGTTATAAAGGTTGAACGGATTGCAATCCCCGGAACTTCCCTTTTAAGTTTTTCAATAAGTTCAAGGTAATACTGTCCCGTACCCTTTCTGTTCATACGCTTTAACACACCGTCGTCAGCGTGTTGCAATGGTATGTCTATGTAATTTATAAGTTTATCATTGGTCTTAAATTCGTTTATCAGTTGGTCGGTAACGCTTTCAGGATAGCAATATAGAACCCTTATGTTTTTTATGTTATCAAGTTTTGAAAGTTGTTGTATAAGTTCGGTTAGGCTTACTTTTTCGGGTAAATCTTGACCGTATTTTGCACTGTCTTGTGCAACAAGGATAAGTTCGCTTATATTTCCTAACCCTTTTGCTTCTTCAATAAGCATTTCCATCGGCACGGAACGGAACTTGCCCCGTATAAACGGAATTAAGCAGTATGTGCAGTGGTTTGAACAACCGTCCGCTATTTTAAGGTAAGCGTAACTATCGGTGGTAAGAACTCTTTTACAAGTGCTTTCCCCACGGGGAACGCCAACGTTAATTACACGTTCACCCAAATACAGCCTATCTATTACGCTTTGAATTTCGTGATAATCGGATACGCCCATAAACGCATCTACTTCATATAGTTCGTCTTTTATGTCGTCAATAAACTTTTGTGGCAAGCACCCTGTTACGATTATCTTTTGCGCAACGCCGTCTTCCTTATATTGCGCCGCAGCTAAAATTTCGTTAATTGCTTCCTTTCTTGAACTTTCTAAAAAGGCACAAGTGTTTATCACGATAATCTCTGCTTTTTCGATATTTCCAACAAGCGTGTGATTTTCACTTAAATAATGTAGCATCTTTTCGGTGTCTACACGATTTTTATCACAGCCAAGCGATATAACGCCAATTTTTTTACCTTTAATCATAATCAGTAATCCGCCTCATCCATAGGTCCAAATCTACTTATGAATTCTTCCTTAGATAAAAGAACACGACGTGCTTTACTGCCTTCGTTGCCCGAAACAAAGCCCATTTGTTCCATTTTATCAACTATTCCACCCGCACGAGCATAACCGATTTGAAAACGTCTTTGTAAAAGCGATATTGATATAGACTGAGTGTTTACGGCAAGCCAAAGTGATTTAAGCATAATATCACTCATTTCACCGTCGCCACTAGAACCACCTACGCCGTCGGAAGAACTTTCTTCTTGCTTAGGATTAGTTTCTTTATCAAGGAAATCTTGAACGTCGTCGTCAAAGTACGCGGTGTTGTGTTCTTTAATGTAGTTTACGATGTTGGTAACTTCTCTACCGCTTATATATGCGCCTTGATACCTTTCGTAATCGCCCATTGATGAATCTTTATAAAGCATATCGCCGTTACCCAAAAGTTTTTCAGCACCTGCACCGCCTAAGATAGTTTGAGAGTCGGCAAAGTTCATAACTTTAAGGGCAATACGAGAGGGCAAGTTGGCTTTAATCGTACCCGTAATAACGTCAACCGACGGACGCTGTGTAGCAAGCACTAAGTGAATGCCCGCTGAACGTGATTTCGCTGCGATACGTCTAATCTTTTCTTCTAAGTCTTTCTTGCACGCTTCCATAAGGTCGGCAAGTTCGTCTATAACGAAAACTATTCGTGGAAGTTTAGGAATAGTGTCGCTTGCAATTTGAGTATTATAATCATCAATGTTACTAACCATACCACCGCAAGCAGTAAACATTTCGTTACGGCGATTAGTTTCGTCATACGCCCACTGCAAAAGCGTAAGCGCACGTTTAGGCTCGGTTATAATTTCGTCCACAAGCAAGTGCGGAATATGGTCATACTTTCTAAACTCAACGCTCTTGGGGTCAACTAGTACAAGTTTTAATTCTTCGGGAGAATAGCGCATCAAAAGGCTGACTATCATAACGTGGAGTGCCACGCTCTTACCCGAGCCCGTTGCGCCTGCAATGAGATAGTGCGGTCCTTTTGCTAAGTCGTAACTAATAGAGTTGCCGACAATGTCTTTACCGATAGCAAACATAAGCGCAGTCGCCTTATCCTTTTTGCCTGCAAGTCCTTCCATAACTTCTTTAAGCCCCACGGTAACCTTAACGCTGTTAGCAACTTCTATACCCACAAGGTTTTTGCCCGGGATAGGCGCATCAATTCTTACACCGTCTTTAACCGACAAACGCATCTTTAAGTCGTCATCGTACTTTAATACGTTCTTAACTGAAATACCTGCCGGCATCATAATTTCGTAACGTGTAACTGACGGACCTTGAATATAACTTTGCGGTACTGCGTTGATATGGAATTCTTCAAGTGTTCTTTGGATAATTTCCATACGTTCTTGATGGTTTTCTTGCGCAGCGTTGATAGGCTGAGCGTAAGTTTCCAAAAGGTCGAACGGTGGACGGAAATATTCCCTATTGATAGGCGGAGCGGGTTTTTTAGGCTTTTCAGGCTCAACTTCTTCTTTTGGTTGTTCGGGGGTAAAGTCTAATCCCCTTCTTGACGAAAGATTGTTATCCGCACCAACTCTGCTTGTAAAACTTACGGGTTGTTCGGGCTCAGACGTTTGTTCTTCTTCCTTATCACCGAAGAAAATTTCACGCATTCGACGTGTCCCCGTAACGTTGCTTTGGGGCAAGGTGCTTTCTTCAACAGGTTTTTCTTCGGGATTTTCACAAGTTTCTTCATTGACTGCTTCAAACGCTTCTTTATAGTCGTCTTCTTCAATCTCTTGACTTAAAACTTGTTCTTTTTCTTCTTGAACTTCTTCACTTTCGTCTATAAACGGAATATCAAAAGTTTGTTCTTCTTGCTTTTCAACTTCTTCCACCACACTTTCAGTTGGGCGGAATACTTCAAACTCTTCCGCACTCGTTTGCTCAACACTAGAAATAGGTTCAACTTGAACGCTTTCAGCCATTTCTTCAACTTCGGCGTAAATGCTATTAAACATTTCCGCACGGGAAGCGGCGCTGTCTTCATCTACCACTTGTTCTTTTTCGTGTTCGATAAACGGAATTTCTTTTTCTTCCTTTACCTTATCTACCCTTGGCGTAACGTAGCCTGACACGGTGGTTGTCGAATTAGAATTGTACGGGGTATAATAACCCGTCTTGCTATCAGCGTTAATCCTATCCATATCAATTGAAGCAGGGGTTTTAATATAGTCGAGTTTTTTCTTAAAATCATCCGTTTCGGGTGCTTTTACGTTTTGTTCACTGCCCGTGCTTACCACGCTTAAACCACCGTCGGCAAAGCCAAGTTTTATGCTAGACGTGGGTTTTGATTGTTCTTTATGAAGTTCGCGCTTGTTTTTAACTGCAAACTCATTAGGATTATTAACGAAAAGTTTTTGCTTGCCTGCCGTAACAGCAAAATCCACACCTTCGACGGGGTATTCTTTTGTGCCGGCAATGTCAACACCTATATCCAAACCATCTTCCTTAACGAAAGAGCTTCTAAATTTTTTGTCGTCAGACTTATTTTTCTTGACGGGTTCATTGACGTAGTCTTTTACTAAAACGTATCCAACGACGGCAAGTGCAATAGAGAGCACGACGTAACTGCCAACTGCTGTAAGTAGCGAAGAAAAAACGTATGCGACAAACGCCGTAAATAATCCGCCGGCAGAAGTGGTTGCAATACCACCTTGCCCCATCATATACGATGCGGATAAATATTCACCGTAAGTAAATCCCACGCTATTAATGGTTGCTATATGAGAAATTAAAGCGACCAATGAAAACGCACAGGTTATAAGCGTTTTTTTGCGTGCAGTAAATCCGGTAGTTTTACCCGTGATATTTAGCACGCCCATAATTATAATAAAAATTACGACGGCGTAAGCAAAAAAGCCGAAGCAACCGAACAAGAAAGAATTCACCGCTTGCCCCACAACCGAAAAAATAGCATCACGAGTAATTAGGCAAACGAGCATAAGCGTAGCGAAAAGTATAAGCACTACACCCAATGTTTCCCTTGTAAATACAAGACTTTTATTTTCCTTATCGTCCTTATTTCTACCTAAACCGTTCAAAAGTCCACCTCTAAGAAGATTATCATATCTATTGTACCAAAAACCACGCCCATTTACAATGCTTTTTGATAATTTTTTTAAATTTTAAAATAATATTTTAAATATGCGTTTTAAAAATAAATATCCACCAGCCTAGCTGGTGGTTTTTCATTTTCGGGCAATTAGCCCTAAACTATTCCGGCTTACGCACAAGTGCGTGTTTAAATGACCTGCCAGTCACGCACCTTTTACTTGCTACCCGTAAACGGGTCTTTTGGATTGAATATGCTTAATTGGTCTGCTTGTTTGTCTTGTTCTAATTGATTTTTAATATACTCTTTAATTGCTTTTGTGTCTTTACCCGATGTATCTACATAAAAACCTCTGCACCAAAATTCGCGATTTCTGTATGCGAATTTTAAGTTTCCGTATTTTTGAAATATCATTAGGCTACTTTTTCCTTTTAGATATCCCATAAATCCCGAAACGCTAATTTTGGGTGGTATAGACAAAAGCAAATGTATGTGGTCGGGACATACTTCTCCTTCTATTATCTCTACGCCCTTCCATTTACATAGCGTACGCAGTATATCCCTTATATCTTGCCTATTATCCTCGAAAAACACTTTTCGTCGATATTTTGGCGCAAATACTATGTGATACTTGCAATTCCATTTTGTATGTGCTAAACTATTTCCAGTGAAAATTTCTTTTTTCATAAATCCTCCGTTTGTTTTTTGGTTGCAACTGGCAGGTCGCAACTTTTATTATACACAAACGGAGGATTTTACTCAACGGTAAACCTTTACTGGACCCCCAGACTATCTGGGGGTTTATTCTCTATACAATGAAACCCAACCTTACACTCAATGTAAGGTGGGGTTTTTCATTACATTCCCCAAACAAACCAGCAGAATAAGTATCCGACAAGAACGGCAACCAAAGTAAATGGAATACCTATCTTGAAAAAGTCGCTTGCCTTTACTTTATATCCTTCTTTATTCAACATACCTATCGCAACAACGTTTGCTGATGCTCCAACAGGTGTTATGTTTCCGCCAAGCGTTG
>JAZNFN010000194.1:0-5222 GCA_045576035.1 Christensenellaceae bacterium | reverse complement strand
CAAGAAATACTAAGCAGTACGTTACTATTTCTTTCTACAATTTTTTTAGCAACCGTTCCTTTCCCAACGCCAGACGGACCAGATAGCACAACTAAAACGTTTCTCATTATTCTAAATTTTGAACCTGTTCCCTTACTTTTTCAATTTCGTTTTTAAGTTCTAAGGCATATCTTGTAACTTCAATGTCGTTTGACTTTGAACAAATAGTGTTTGACTCCCTATTAAACTCCTGCATTAAAAAGTCAAGTTTTTTGCCCATACCGTCAACTTTAACAATTTCGGTAAATTGTGCTATATGAGAATTTAACCTTGTTAATTCTTCGTCAATATTTACCCTATCGGTATAAAAAGCAACTTCGTTTAAGAGCCTTGCTTCATCATACTTAACGTCTTGAAGCGCTTCACTAATCCTATTTTGCAATTTAGTCTTGTACTCTAACGCAACCATAGGCGCACGTTGTTTAATTTTATCTGCCAAATCTTTGATGGTCTGCATACGGCTAAGTAAATCCGAAACTAACTTTTCACCCTCGATTCTACGCATTTCATTAAGTTTAACACACGCATTTTCCACCGTCGTTTTAACTATATCAGAAAATTCAGTCAAGTCGGTGGTAGCACCATCGCTTATAACGTCAGGACAACGCAAAAGCATACTTACTGTACAATCGTTTGGCAAAGAAAGTTTATCGGCAATTTCTTTACTTGCAGAATAGTATCCAACCGCTTTTTCTATATTAACTTCGATAACCGAAGACACTTCACGCTTATCGGAAAAATTAACAAACAAATCAATCCTTCCACGCTTAACGTAGTTTTGGACTGTTTTTCTAATAACGTCTTCAAGTGCAATAAAAGCCCTTGGCGTTTTGCAATTTAGGTCAAAATTACGGTTGTTTACAGTTTTAATTTCAACCACAAGATTAACGCCGTTATCGCTATATTCCGCCCTACCGTAGCCAGTCATACTGTACATAATAAAGTAAATCTCCTATTAATCCTATTTATTTTATCACAAAATAAATATTTTATCAAGTTTTTATAAGTGTTTTAAAAGTTTCTTCGTCGATTATTTTGATATTTAACGCTCTCGCCTTATCAAGTTTACTGCCAGCACTTTCACCGGCAATAACAAGCGTTGTATTTTTAGAAACGCTAGACATTATTTGTCCGCCCAAACTTTCTATAATTTTAATTGCGTCATCACGTTTAAAATCCGTTAAAGTGCCCGTTAAAACAATTTTTTCACCTTCAAAAACACCACCTGAAACTCTACTTTCATATACTATTTTAACACCACAATTAAACAGCCTTTCAATTTCTAATGCGTTGTCTTGGTCATTAAAATAATTAAATATACTTTCAGCTACGACTTCACCTACTTCATCAATAACTAAAAGTTGTTCAATAGATGCACCTTTAAGCGCTTCAATATTAGAAAAATGTTTTGCTAAATCTTTCGCCGTCTTTTTGCCGACGTTATCTATACCTAACGCAAAAATAAAGTTAGCAAAGGGAACTGTCTTAGAGTTTTCAATTGAACTGAGCAAATTATCAGTTCTAGCATCTTTATACCCTTCAAGAGAGCGAACACTTTCCCTATTAAGCGTATAAAGGTCGTCAAAATTTTTAACGCCAAACTTATCGTAAAGAAGTCCAGCCGTCATTTCGCTAAACCCGTCGACGTTTACACCTCCTTTTGAAGCAAAATTGACAAGGCGAGCAATTACTCGTGGACGACAGTCTTTATTCGGGCAGAAAATATTCGCTCCGTTTTCTTGTACATTGGTATGACAAAACGGACAAACTTCTGGTTTAATCACTTCTTTGCTGTCGGGGTAAACTTCGGTAGTGCCTAAAATTTCAGGAATAACTTCGTTGCTTCTTCTAACAAGTACCCTTGCACCGATTTTAACGCCCTTTCTTAAAATATCACCATAGTTATTTAGCGTTGCTTTTCTTACCGTTGCTCCTGCAAGTTCAGTAGGTTCTAATATTCCAAGCGGAGTTAATTTGCCCGTTCTACCAACTTGCCATTTTACATCGGTTAAAATTGTTGTAACTTCTTCGGCTTCAAACTTAAAAGCAATCGCCCAACGTGGAAACTTATCAGTGCTACCAAGGATATTACGCTTATTAAAGTCATTGATTTTAACAACTGCACCATCAGTTAAAATATCAAGGTTTTTCCTATTGATTTCTATATCTTTTATTGCAGACATAACTTCGTTTATATCCTTGCAATGCGCTAAATAAGGGTGGACCTTAAACCCGTTTTCCTTTAAGAATTCTACGCACTCAATTTGGGCTGAAAGAGTTTTATCTTGCATATAGTTTACGTTGTAGAACATAATTTCCACACGTCTTTTTTCAGTAACTTTGGGGTCTAAATTTCTTATCGCCCCAGCAACTGCGTTTCGAGCATTTTTAAGCGGTTCGTTTGCTGTATTATTGTACTGTTCAAGTACGGATAGTCTCATAATAGCTTCGCCTTGAACTTCCATTTTGCCTTTATAAGCAATGGACAAAGGAAAACTTTTTATTGTTAAAACCTGTGCGGTTACGTCTTCACCTTCAACACCGTTCCCCCTTGTAGTTGCACAAACGAATTTTCCTTGGTCATAAGTTAGGCATATAGTTAGCCCATCAAATTTGTATTCAACGGTATAATCCAAGTTTTCCCCGTCCTTTCTTATTCGTTTATCAAACGCCATAAGTTGTTCAAAGTCGGTAGCCTTATCTAAACTATAAAGTCTTTCAATATGCTTGTGCTTCTTAAATGCAGAAATAGGGTCTCCACCAACTCGTTTAGTTGGCGAATCAAATAGCACTTGACCCGTAAGCTTTTCAAGTTTAATTAATTCGTCGTATAATTTATCATACTCTTTATCTGAAATTGTAGGGTTATCTAAAACGTAGTATTCGTAAGCATACTTATTTAATTTGTCTACAAGTTCACGCATTTTTTCCATTACACTATCTCCATTGGTGCAAATTTTGCAGAAAGCGATTTTATTCCAACGCCCTTAAACGCAACGTCAACGATTATATTATCCCCCTCTCCTTTAACACCTATAACAATACCCTCACCAAATTTAACGTGCTTAACTTTTACACCCGATTTATATTTTGAATACTGGACGTTTTTATTCTCCTTTGGCTTATTGCTATTTAGAAGTACTTTTTTAGCATAACTAGAAGAATATCCCCCCACGGTTACACGCTCTTCTTCATCAAAACTGCGCCAATCGTTACGTTCACGCTCAGTGCGATGCGGTTCTTCTTTTTTAGGCAACACGTTAAATAAAACGCTTTGCGCTTCTTTCAAAAAGCGTGATTGCGTCATATATTCACGTTTACCGTACATATATCTACTCATTGCCCTTGTAAGATATAACCTTTCCATTGCTCTCGTAACAGCAACGTACATAAGTCTTCGTTCTTCTTCAAGCTCATCTTCATCATCTTTACTGCGTGCAATAGGAAGAATCGTTTCGTCAAGACCGACAACAAAAACACACTTATATTCTAACCCTTTTGCTGCGTGAATGGTCGCAATCGTTACGGCATCGTCGGAATTTATTGCATCAGTATCAGAACTTAACGTTACAGAATTTAAGTAATCGGCTAAAAAAGTCCCTGGATTATCCTTTGCAAATTGGTCGGCAGAGTTCTTTAATTCGCTGATGTTATAAAGTTTTGCAGTGTTTTCTTCTGATTTTTCAGCAAACTGCTCTAAAAACCCCGTTGTATCTAATATGTAGTCAATTAGTTCAACAACTGAATTGTTTTTAGCATACGATTTAAATCCGTCAAGCATTCTACCAAAATTAAACAATTTAGTTTTAGCAGAACCGCCAAGCGAAGAGTTTTCAAGCCTAAACACTCCGTCGTAAAGGGATACTCCCGAAGCAACGCAATATTCCCTTAAATCACGCAAAGTCTTGTCGCCAATACCCCTTTTAGGACTTGCTATACAACGCAAAAAAGACTCGTCATCTTGTGGATTGTTTATTACTTTTAAGTATGAAAGCACGTCTTTGATTTCTTTTCTTTCAAAGAACCTAAATCCACCAAACACTTTACAAGGAATGCCGTATTTCATAAATTCTTGCTCATAAGCACGAGACAAGGCATTGACACGCATAAACACTGCAAAATCACCGTAATGCAAATCTTGTGAGCGAGCCATTAGATTTTTAATTTGCAGTGCAGCAAACGTAGCTTCATTATTTTCATCAGTGCCTACAAAAGTTTCTACCCTTACGCCGTCGTCATTGTCAGTCCACAAAACCTTTTCCCTACGCTTAGAGTTGTTTTGAATTATGCAGTTTGCAAGTTGTAATATCTTTTTTGTCGAGCGATAATTCCTTTCAAGCTTATAAATTTTAGCACCACGATAAATATCGTCAAATGAAAGAATATTTTCAATTTTTGCGCCTCTCCACCCATAAATACTTTGGTCGTCGTCACCAACCACGAAAATATTACCGTGCTTGTTTGAAAGCATTTGCGCTATTGCAAACTGAACCTTGTTGGTATCTTGAAACTCATCTATATGAATATAGTGAAATTTATTTGAATAATACTCGGCAACTTCTGGATGCGCAGTAAACAATTCATAAGTCTTAAACAATAAATCGTCAAAGTCAAGCGCATTTGACCTAGCAAGTTCAACTTCATAAGCTTGATATATGTTTGCGTAATCACCGATATTACGTTCAAAAGCGTAAGCTTTTTCATACTCTTTGGGCGATAAGCATTCATTTTTTGCTTTTGAAATTTCATTTTTAGCAGTCTTTAAGTATTTATCTTGGTCAAAGCCTAAATCACTAAAAACACGCTTTAACACTTTATCCTTATCCGTTTCGTCGTATATAGTAAAGTTTCCATCGTAACCGATTTTATCTATATCACGGCGTAAAATACGCACGCACATACTATGGATTGTCGAAACCCACATATCGCTTACGTCGCCAACGATTTTCATCAAGCGTTCTTTCATTTCGCCTGCCGCTTTGTTGGTAAACGTTATAGCCATAATACTTGACGGCAAAACTTTCTTTTCTAAAATTAAATACGCTATTCTACTTGTTAAAACACGAGTTTTACCACTACCTGCACCAGCAATTACTAAAACAGCCCCCTCAGTATCAAGAACAGGCTTAATTTGTTCGTCGTTAAGTTTGCTTAAAATTTCATTTACGTTAGTCATAATATAC
>JAZNFN010000193.1:0-3073 GCA_045576035.1 Christensenellaceae bacterium | reverse complement strand
CTAAAAAACTATACTTATTTATAGGAGCGAAAAATGGATAAAAAGCAAAAGGCGTTTGATAGTGAACTTTGCCACGATTTACTTGTTAAAAACGTTAAACCTAAATATACATATAAAGAGGGGTTGGATTTTAATAAATGGCGTGAAACTATAAAAGAAAAGTTTATAGAATCGCTTGGCATTGACGTAATTAAAGAAAACGATTGTCCACTTAACTTTGATATAGAGTGGGAAGAAGATAGGGGAACGTACCGTATGATTCGTTTTACCATTGATAGTGAAATAGGTGAAACTATCCCTTGTTATCTTTTAATTCCTAAGTTAAATAAGAAAAAATATCCCGTTGCAATAACTATGCAAGGGCACTCTACGGGTTTTCACATTTCAATCGGTGAAACAAAGTACGAACACGACGAAGACTTTTTACCCCGTGGTGCGTTTGCGCTTCAAGCGGTTAATAACGGCTACATTGCGCTTGCCATAGAACAGCGTGGTATGGGTGAACGCCGTGCGCATACCGATAATCGCAGTAACGACATAAACTGCCGTTGGCCTTATAGGGTTGCACTTATGCTTGGAAGAACGCTTGTTGGCGAACGCATTTGGGATATCGGAAAATGTATTGACGCACTAAGTAATTTTCCCGAATGCGATATGGATAAAATTTTTATCACGGGCAACTCAGGTGGCGGAACGATATCGTATTACTCTGCTTGTCTTGATGATAGAATTAAATTTTCTGCGCCAAGTTGTGCGGTTTGCCCTTATGCTGATTCTATACTTGCGCTTGCGCACTGTGGTTGTAACTATTTGCCAAATGCTTATAGAAACTTTGAAATGCAAGATTTAGCGTGCTTAATCGCACCAAAAAACCTTGTTATTTTTGCAGGACAACTTGACGACATCTTCCCGATTGAAGGCACAAGAAGGGGATTTGAAACCATTAAGAAAATTTATCGTGAAATTGGTGCGGAAGATAAGTGCCGTTTAGTTGAAACGCCAAGGGAACATTGGTGGTGTGAAGACATTATTTGGACGGAAATAAATAAAGAATGTGAAAAATTAGGTTGGAGATAACGATTTTTAATAATTAAACCCCGACTGCAAGGCTTGCAGTCGGGGTTTTTGTCTAACCAAATGTAAACGCTATTACACGGGCATAATTGAAAGACCAAGTTTATCAAGTAATTTTTTGTCCTTAACAAAGTAAAGAATTTTTGATTCGTGTGGTTTAAGGCTAAACTTAAACGTCTTTGCTTTTTCAAATCTTTCTTTTGAGAAGTATTCTTGACAGAACTTTTCTTCATTAAGCGTGATTTCGTGTTCATAGTCAAAATCTTGCCAGTTAATAAGTGCGTACATCTCGTATTCGCCTCTATAACCATAGTAGAATACGGATGGCATTTCTCTATCGTAAATATCAAGCGGTTTAGCATATTCTTGGTTTGCGGGAAGAAGCGCACGGAAACGGTCAAGCGCCTTGTCGTCAAGAAGTCCGATTTTATCGCCCGTAAATATTGCGCCACCCGATACGCTTTGGAAAGTAATATCGGTGTTAATTTCAGTATCGTTTCTTATTATTTCAACAAGTTTGCAGTCTTGGTCGTGCTGTTCAGGTTTACGAACCATCAAAACGTCGGGGTCGCCGATTAGATATTCATTAACGTGTAAACGCTTTAAGCCTTGGCGTGCATTTCTCTTTAACGTTGTCCAGTCGTTGTGGATATCGTGGGTAAGCCTTGTTCCCGTTGCATACTTAACCGACGGGCTGATAGGTGCAGTACAAGTTATAAAATAAGTGTCTTCGGTGATTGCTTCACGAATAATACGGATAAATTCACGGAAGTTCTTCATTGCGTTAAACGACTTATCTTTATATCCGCCCATACCTAAATGGTCAACGATAAAGTCAACTTTAATGTACTTATAGCCCCATTCAACACAAATTTTTCTAAATAAATCATAAAGCCACTTTGCAGCGCCTTCTACACTGAAATCCAAATAGAATCTATTGCCACCCGTGTAGTCTGAATCCATAATAAGCCAGTCTTTGTGGTCCATATAAATACTGCTTGTTTTTGAAACCCAAAGCGGAGCAATCCAAATACCAGGAACGTAGCCTGCTTCATAGATTTTGTCAGCCATATACTTCATTCCGTGGGGGAACTTTTCGTTTGCGTCCCAATCACCGTAATCAACGTACCAACCCCAGTCCATATTAAAGTATTTTATAGGCAGTTTTGCGCTTTTAATCGCTTCAAGTTCTTTAAGCATATTTTCTTCGGTTATATTCTGACTGAAATAATATCCCGTATTATATCCCGTTGCAACTTCAAACTTTCTTTCCACGCCGTTTTCTTTGGCAATGGCTTTGCCGTAGACGGGTAGAGCGTCGGTATCAGCGTAAATTACCATAAACTTGTCGGTAACGATATGTTGGTTTGGCGTAATTTTAACCGAATCAAAAACGTACCAGTGTTCGTTAAGGTTTGTTATCATAAAAAATTTGCCGTTTTCATAAACGTCTATGGTTGAAAAATAATTATCGTAAGTGCAAACGCCTACTACACCGTACGAGTTGTTTTTTGTACGGAATCCAACGTATTCAGCACCGTGAACCATTTGGTCTTCAACTAGTTTTGTGGTGTCAGCATAGCAATTCATGTGGAAAAGACAACGGTTGCCGTTATACCAACCGTCAAAGTCGTTATGAAGCGCACTATCAATTCTCTTATCAATTCTACCTTCAATGCGAATTCTTAAAACTTGTTCAATCGTTTGATTTTCGCCTGCGGTAAAGTGTGCAATAACGCCTAAACCAAATTCGTTTTCGCTAAATTCTAAAACGAACTTTCCACCGTTTTCGGTCGAAGCGCATGCAGTTAGTGTGTCATTATCAATCGACCAGTTATCGTTGTATATGCGCAAGTATGATGCGTTGTCAAATCTTTCAACGTGAACACGGATATCGGTTACCGTCCCCTTAGAAAAATTGACGCTTAATCGGTCAAGGTTGGCAGTGAGTTTCATTTTGATTTTCTCCTAAAAAATTTTATTTTTATTAATATTAACA
>JAZNFN010000192.1:0-6553 GCA_045576035.1 Christensenellaceae bacterium | reverse complement strand
AGTTTTTGCGTGTATTTTGTATTAAAATTAAAAACAAGTCATAACAAAATTAAACCTTTCATATGTTACTTGTGTAACGTGTGGGAGGTTTTTTTATGGAAAAATACGATATTTATAAAGATATCGCAACCAGAACGGGTGGTGATATATATATTGGTGTAGTTGGACCGGTAAGAACGGGAAAGTCTACGTTTATAACTCGGTTTATGGAAAAAATGGTAATTCCAAACATAAGCAATAAACTACAAAAACAAATTGCAACGGACGAAATGCCACAGTCTGCCGACGGTAAGACTATTATGACAACTCAACCAAAATTTGTACCGGCAAACGGTGTAAAAGTACAGTTTAAGAATAAATCGACTGCAAACGTTAGATTGGTCGATTGTGTTGGGTATTTTGTTGACGGTGCAGTTGGGCACGAAGAAGACAATAAACCACGTCTAGTAAAGACACCTTGGAGTGACAAAGAAATTCCTTTTGAGAGCGCAGCTGAAATAGGCACTAAAAAGGTTATTAACGAATATTCGACTATCGGCATAGTGGTAACCACTGACGGCAGTATAGGTGAAATTGCAAGAGAAAGTTATATTCAACCCGAAAATAGAGTAATCAAGGAACTTAAAGCATTAAAAAAACCCTTTGTAATAGTTCTAAACAGCAAGTCGCCCGAAAGTGAGCAAGCGATAAAACTTGCAGTTGAACTTGAAAATAAACACGGTGTTCCCGTACTATGCTTAAACGTTGACAAAATGAACAACGACGATATAAGTGCTGTTATGGAAAAAGTTTTGTTAGAGTTCCCGATGCGTGGACTTAACGTAAACATTCCTAAATGGATGCAAGCGTTACCTAGCGAAAATGCCGTTATTCAAGAAATTATTAGCGGACTAAAAGACGCATCTAGTTCAGTTGTGAAAATGAGTGATTTTACAGCGTTTAACGATTTGTTTAACGACAACGATAAGTTTGAGCCTATTGAACTTAGAGAATTAAAGCTTGGCGACGGATTTTCAGAACTAGAAGTTAAGGCGAAAGACGGTTTGTATTTTAATGTTTTATCTAGTGAGTGTGGAGAACAAATTAACGACGACTTTGAACTTATTAATTATATTAAATCGTTTGCGGCTGAAAAGCGTAAGTTTGCTAAAATTAAAGATGCTTTAAGCGATGCCGAAGAAAATGGCTACGGTGTTGTTTTGCCAACCATTGAAGAAATGAACTTAGAAGAACCTGTACTTGTAAAACAAGGCGGTAGATACGGTGTTAAATTGAAAGCGTCAGCGCCAAGCCTACATATAATGAAGGTGGACGTTTCAACCGAAGTTGCACCGACTGTTGGTACAGAAAAACAGGGTGAGGACCTTGTAAATTATATAATGAATAAGTTTGAAGATAATCCTGCGGGCATTTGGGAAACCAATATGTTCGGTAAATCACTTCACGACCTAGTAAACGAAGGTCTTGCGGGTAAACTTACAGCTATGCCAAAAGAAACGCAAGGTAAAATGAGAAAGACGCTTACAAGGATTGTAAATGAAAATAAAGGCGGAATTATTTGTATTTTACTTTAATGTTGTTTGAAGATTATATATAATTGCAGAAAACACAGCGATAATGCTGTGTTTTCTGCATATAACTAATTGTTTTTGTATTTAATAATACATCGTTCAAGTAGTGCAACGGCAACGTACATAAGTGCTGCAAGTATACATAAAATTACGGTAGATGCCATAACCAAATCAAGTTTAAAAACTTGACCGCCGTACACTATTAAATAACCAAGTCCTGCTCTTGAAACGAGATATTCGCCCATAATAGAGCCAACCCAAGCCATGCCTACGCTTATTTTTAACATACTGATAAAAGTTGGCATACTTCCGGGGATAACAAGTTTATATAAAATTTGGAACTTGTTTGCGCCCATAGAACGAAGTAACAATATTTTGTTTTTGTCAGTGGCAAGAAAACCGTTTAGCATAGTAATTATAGCAACGATTATGCCTATAAGTACTGCCATAAATATAATAGATTTACTACCGCTTCCAAACCAAACGATAATGATAGGGCCTAGGGCAATTTTAGGTAAACTATTTAAAACAACTATATATGGCTCTAATACTCGCCTAAGAAAATCCGACCACCATAATAATAGGGCAATAAAATAGCCTAATCCAACTGCGATTAAAAACCCTAATACCGTTTCATAAAGCGTTATCCAAATATGGAAAAATAAGTCATTTTCAACAAATAGACTTTTTATCGTGTTTACAATTCTTGACGGGCTTGAAGAAATAAAGGGGTCTATTATATTAGTAGTAGCAAAGAGTTCCCATAGCCCGATAATAAGCGCTAATATTAAAAAGCGTGATACCCATATAAACACATTTTCTCTTTTTGTTTTTTTTACAAATAGGGTATGCTCCTTAGAAAATTCTTTTTCTTTTTTCATTAGTTTAATTCCCTCCAAATTTGTTCAAACAAAAGACCGAAATCTTTGCTTTCACGTCGGCGTATAGGGGTACTGCCGTCAAGCTTTGGTTTGAATATCGATTTAACCTTTGCAGGTCTATCGGTTAGCACTATGATTTTGTCTGACATAGAGATTGCTTCCGATATGTCGTGAGTTACTAAAACGGCAGTTTTTCCCTCAGCTTTTATGATGCTGTATACGTCGTCGCAAACGGCAAGTCTAGTTTGATAATCAAGGGCGGAAAAAGGTTCGTCAAGGAGCAGTAATTTTGGGTTTGAAACAAGTGTTCGAATCAACGCAACACGCTGGCGCATACCGCCTGAGAGTTGTTCAGGATAATTCTTCCTAAAATCAATTAAGCCGTATTTTTTAAGTAAAGAGAGAGCGAAATTCTTGTTTTCTTCACTTAGTTTGCCTTTAATTTCAAGTGGCAAAAATATGTTTTTTTCAATCGTTCGCCACGGAAACAGTTGGTCCTTTTGCAACATGTATCCAAGATTGTTTCCAGGCTTAATTACACTTTCGCCGTCAAGTAAAATTTTCCCGTTACTTGGTTTTATCAGCCCTGCGATTAGCGAGAGAATTGTAGTTTTACCACAACCGGACGGACCTATGATAGAAACAAATTCTCCATCGTAGCAATTAAAACTCAGTCCGTCGATTGCGGTTATTTCGTCGGTAAGCGTTTGATAGGTAAGTGAGACGTTGATAAATTCTAAAAGTTTTTTCATATTTTTTTCCGCCGTAAAATTTATAAGTTTTTATCCGAAGATTTCTTTTGCAATAGAGTTGTCGACAATTTTATCGAAAGGTACACGCGCGGTTAATTCGTTTGCGTTTTCCATTATGTCTTGAAGTCTTGTAAAGCTATTTTCAGTAGCTTGTAAATCAGTTTTCCACGCATCTATACTCTTATAACTTTTGATTGATGTTTCAATCGACTTGATTGTCGTTGACGGGAACTGTTTTACGATAGCTTCTGCAACTTCGTACTCTGAGTGTGTAGCCATAAATTCGTGTGCCTTTTTCAAGCCTTTCATAAACGATTTAAGCGTTTCTTGATTGTTTTTAATATAACTGCTTAAAGCGATAAATGACGTGTATGGAATTTCACCGCCTTGCGCACCGACACTAGCAACAATGTGCCACTGTCCGTTTGCTTGGTATTCAGAAGCTGTCGGTTCAAAAACCGTACAATAATCACCCGTACCACCTAAAAACGCACTTGTCATTAAGTTGAACTGAACGTCGAAATTGAGCGTAAAGTCAACACCGTTTTCCATATCTAGTTCGTTTAAGATATATTCAAACGTCATTGCGGGAACACCGCCCTTTCGTCCTGCAAGAATTTCTTTACCTTTTAAGTCGGTCCACTTAAAGTCGGGTTGTGGGGTTTTTGAAACTAAAAACGCACCGTCTTTTTGTGTTAATTGCCCGAAAACCTTAGGGTAATCTGCTTTATTTTGGTTGTAAACGTATATAACCGTTTCAGGGCCCATCAAGCCGATGTCGGCGGTATTTGATAATAGTGCAGTCATTGATTTATCAGCTCCGCCACCGTTTGTCAGTTCAATTTTAAGTCCTTCTTCTTCAAAATAGCCGTTTTCTATTGCTAGGTACAGGGGTGCATAGAACACCGAATGGGTAACTTCGTTAATGCGAATTGTTTTTTGTCCACTTTGGTTGGTACACGCTGTTATAGGTGCTAACAGAAGTAGACAAGATAAAATAAACGTTAGAATTCTTTTCATTAAAACTTCTCCAATAAATTTTTTTATATTTCATTTTATGAAAATATATTTATTCTTGACAACGATTTAGCATTTATGTTTGACTTTATAAAAAATTTTAGTTATAATAAGCAATGTATTGTATAAAGGAGAAAGCCTTATGGATATGGCAAAAACTTATAACCCTTCGGAATTTGAAAAAGAAATTTACGAAGAATGGGAATCAAATGGATATTTTAAAGCAAAGGTAGACGCAAACAAGCTACCTTTTACTATTGTTATTCCGCCACCCAACATAACGGGTCAGCTCCACATGGGGCACGCACTTGACGAAACTTTGCAAGATACCTTAATTAGATTTAAAAGAATGCAAGGTTACAGTGCGTTGTGGCTTCCAGGCACTGACCACGCCTCGATTGCTACCGAAGTTAAAATCGTTGAACAGATGGCAAAAGAAGGTATTACCAAAAACGATATCGGTAGGGAAGGCTTTTTAGAAAGAGCGTGGGCTTGGAAAGAAAAGTACGGCGGAAGAATTATCGAACAACTTAAAACCTTAGGTTCTTCGTGCGACTGGTCACGTTTGGCGTACACGATGGACGAAAAATGTTCAAAAGCTGTAAAAGAAGTATTCGTCAATTTGTACGAAAAAGGTTTGATTTATCGTGGGGATAGAATTATCAACTGGTGTCCCGAATGTAAAACTGCACTCTCTGACGCAGAAGTTGAATACGTTGAAGAAGACAGTAGTCTTTGGTATATTAAGTATCCTGTTAAGGACAGTGATGAGTTCGTTACGGTTGCAACTTCAAGACCCGAAACTATGCTTGGTGATACGGCGGTTGCAGTTAATCCCAAGGACGAAAGATATAAGAATATGCAGGGTAAGACACTTATTCTGCCTATCGTTAATAAAGAAATACCTATCGTGTTTGATGACTACGTTGAGTTGGAATTTGGTACGGGTGCAGTTAAAATTACGCCTGCGCACGACCCCAACGACTTTGAGGTTGGACTTCGCCATAATTTACCCGTTATAAAAGTAATTGCTGACGACGGTACTATGAACGAATTTGCAGGTAAGTACAACGGTATGCCTGCAATGGAATGCAGAAAACAGATAGTTGAAGAACTTAAAGCATTGGGTGCTCTTGTTAAGATAGAGCCTTTGCATCATAGCGTAGGGCACTGTTATAGATGTAATCACACGGTAGAGCCAATCGTAAGTAAGCAATGGTTTGTAAAAATGGAACCACTTGCTAAACCTGCTATTGACGTTGTTAGAAAAAAGAGTGTTAAATTTATACCTGATAGATTTTCTAAAATTTACTTCAATTGGATGGAAAACGTAAAAGACTGGTGTATTTCACGTCAGTTATGGTGGGGACATAGAATTCCTGCATACTATTGTCAAGATTGCGGTGAGATGATTATCGCAAAGCAAGACGTAAAGGTATGTCCAAAATGTCAAAGTACTAATATTAAGCAAGATGAAGACGTTCTTGATACTTGGTTCTCTTCTGCATTGTGGCCATTCTCAACGCTTGGATATCCCGAAAAAACCGAAGATTTAGAATATTTCTATCCTACGGACGTGCTTGTTACGGGTTATGATATTATATTCTTCTGGGTTGCTCGTATGATATTCTCTGGTTTAGAGCATATGAAACGCATACCGTTTAAGGACGTACTAATTCACGGCTTAGTTCGTGATTCACAAGGCAGAAAGATGAGTAAGTCTTTGGGTAACGGTATCGACCCGACTGAAATTATTTCAAAGTACGGTGCGGATACTTTAAGATTTTCGCTTATAAACGGTGTCGCTGCCGGCAGCGATATGAGATTCTCTGATGAAAAGATTGAAGGCGCACGCAACTTTATGAATAAGATTTGGAACGCTTCAAGGTTTGTTCTTATGAACACCGAAGGCAAGAAGATTTCTTCGATTAAAGATTGCAAGCTAAGCGCTGCGGATAAGTGGATAATCACCAAATTAAACAAGACTGTTAAAGACGTTACGCTTAATATGGAAAAATACGAAATGGGTGTTGCGCTTGCAAATCTGTATGATTTTGTATGGAACGATTTCTGCGACTGGTATATTGAATTAACTAAGCCTGTCCTTTATGGCGAAGATGAAAAGAAACGCAACGACACAATAAGCGTATTGACGTTTGTTCTTGGCGAAATTGTTAAACTTTTACATCCATTCATACCGTTTGTTACAGAAAAGATTTATAAGAGCATACCTAATGCAAACGGACCTTTGATGCTTGCCGATTTCCCAAGGTACAATGCAAAGATGAATTACACTGCAAGTGTAAGGGAGATTGAACCTGTTAAAGAAATT
>JAZNFN010000191.1:0-11731 GCA_045576035.1 Christensenellaceae bacterium | reverse complement strand
TAAATAAAAATCAAGCCCTCGGTCCAAAGAATTTTTTTCTTTGGCTGTTTGCTTTTTGTGTGTTGTAATATGTTTTCTTATTTGTTACTCTAAACAAATATCGTCATACTGAGCTTGTCGAAGTATCTAAAAATTAATAGTGTAACGATTAACCGTGATTTGTAGATGCTTCAACTACGCTAACGCTCCGCTCAGCATGACGGGGGATGTCGTCATTTCGACCGAACGAAAGTGAGTGGAGAAATCTCAAAATATACTTGTGTCTATAATAAAAAGAGATACTGCTTATAAGTTTAACTACAAAGAGATGCTTCAACTACGCTAACACTCCGCTCAGCATGACGGAGGATATGTGTTTAATGTTTATCATTATTGCACGATGTGTAATTAATATATAAAATAAAATTATATATGTTATAATAAATATTTTTTTATTTTAATATTCAAATGCTTGACTTTTTTGTAGGGGGCGGGTATACTGTAAGTCCCTATATCATATAGGGGTATAATAAAAAACTTTGTAGAAGGAGATTAAAAGTATGAAAAAGAAACTATTATCATCACTGCTTTCACTTGTTTTGTGTTTCACGCTTGTTGTTGGTTCAACTTATGCGTTATTCACAAGCGAATCGAAAGTAAACATCGCAGTATCTTCTGGTACTGTAAACGTAGTTGCTTCTGTTAAGGACGTTGAATTATATTCAATGGGCGTTAAACAAACTGACAAGTTTGAAAACGGTGGTACTGCAACTGTAAACGGTGGCGACCTTGCACTTAACGGCGTTACCGCAGGCGATAAGGCTATCGTTACTATCGCTATGGAAAACAAGAGCGACGTAACTATCAATTATCATATTGAAACTGAAATTGTAGGCGACCTTAAACCTATGCTTGACGTTAAAAAGATTGTTGACGAAAACGGCGCTGATAAATACGTTGCACTTGAAAGTAAAACTTCTTGGGCAAAACTTAGTGCAGGTCAATCTATTGACGATTTACGCATTTCAATTGAACTCCCCGTAGAAAACGAAGATGCAAACGGTATTGAAACTACAACAAATATCTCAATCAAAGTGATTGCTCAACAAGGCAATGCACCTATCACGTCTACTTGGGACGGTAAGAGTGTAGATACTTCTTGGTTTACCAATGCACCCGACGGCACTATTGAATTTGAGATTGAAAGTGCGGCTGCACTTGCAGGACTTGCCGATTTAGTTGATAGCGGTGCAATTGAAGCAAAAGTTGGTACATATACGCAAACAGCTAATATAGACGGGGACGATAGGCTTCCAACCGTTGATGACCTTATCTTTAAACTTACAACTGACGTTGACCTTTATGCAGAAGATGAAAACGGCGAACCTATTTGCTTTGAACCGATAGGCAGTTATAGACAAGATAAAGCATTTAAGGGTACTTTTGATGGTAACGGAAACACTATTTCTAATATGAGCCAAAACACTTGGGCGCTTGATAACGGATATTATTATGGTGACCTTGGTTTAGGTTTGTTTGGTTTGGTAGAAGATGCAACTATTAAAAATCTTAATATGGATGGTGCTAGTATTTCTGGTGAATCTGCAATATGCGGTATAGTTGCCGCTACTGCTTACGGTGATTGCACTTTTGAAAATATCACGGTGTCAAATTCAAAAGGCGCAGACTATCAATATTATGCAGGTGGTATCGTAGGTTGGGCAAGTGGTAATCATCAATACATAAACTGTAACATAAAAGCAAGCACGGTTATTGGTAGTCAATGGGGTGACTTTGGTAATTGTAGTGGTGGTGTAATTGGCGGTTGTGGTTCAAGCGCAACAATATATCTAAAAGATTGTACCATAGCTTGCGTAATAGACGCAGTTAACGACGTTGTATCCGCATATCAATGGTACGCTTATCGTAATTGTGGTATGATTATCGGCAATACTGGTAAGGCTGCAGATGATTCTGTTTTATCAAGTAAGGTTGGTACAACTACTGCGATTGCGCCACAACTTACTTGTGAAAACGTAACCGTTATTTATGGTGATTGGGCAAATTATACTTACTGTGAATTTGCGGGTACTGGTTATCCTTACGTTAGAGTTCAAGCAGGAACAAGCGTTGATGCATATTCTAACGTAAGATATGGACACCCAACTGACGCTAATGGAAACAAAGTAGTTGATGATAATCACGTTCATAATGACGGTGAAGACCACCATCTTTTAATTGCTTTTGACCAACTTTATGGCGGAAAAGCAGACCAACGTTATTGCGTATACGGCACGGCAACGCACCCTGGTGTAAACGTTGTTTATAACAATAAATAATTAAACATAAAAATGCGTTTGAAATTTCAAGCGCATTTTTTTTATAAATGGTTAAAAATAAGTTGACAATTAAATTTTACCGATTATAATATAAATTAGCACTTTAAGTCAAAGAGTGCTAAAAATTAACGTGGAGACTGAAATGAAACAATTTAAGACAGAATCAAAAAGAATACTTGATTTAATGATTAACTCAATTTACACCAACAAAGAAATATTTTTGCGTGAACTTGTTTCAAACGCAAGCGACGCTATTGACAAACTTAAATTTATATCGCTTACCGATACAAAAGTAGGTTCGGATTTTAAAATCAATATTGCTATTGACAAAGAAAACAGAACGCTAACCGTTGAAGATAACGGTATTGGTATGACCGATAAAGATTTAGAAAAAAACCTTGGCACGATTGCAGAGTCAGGTACGCTTGCTTTCAAGAAAGAGCATACCGAAAAAACCGATAACGAACTTATCGGGCAGTTTGGTGTAGGCTTTTATTCTGCGTTTATGGTTGCTGATAAAATTGAAGTGTATACCAAAGCATACGGCAGTGATACTGCGTTTAAGTGGACAAGTAGCGGTGCGGAAGGTTACACCATTGAACAAACTGAAAAGGACGGATATGGCACTAAAATCGTTATGAGTCTTAAAGCCGATTGTGAAGACTGCAAGTATTCTGACTTTTTAGAAGAATATAAAATTAGTTCGCTTATAAAAGAATATTCGGATTATATTCGTTATCCTATACAAATGCTTATGACACGTTCAAAAAGAAAGGACGGTACGCCCGACGATAAGCCCGAATATGAACAAGTTACCGAACTTGAAACGCTAAATAGTATGGTTCCGCTTTGGAAAAAGCCAAAGGCAGAAGTTACCGAAGATAACTTAAAAGAATTCTATAAAAACGAATTCCACGATTATATGGACCCCTTAAAGAGTGTCTATGCAAAAATCGAAGGTATGGTAAACTACGATACGCTTTTGTTTATTCCGTCAAAAGCGCCGTACGATTATTATTCAAAAGACTATAAAAAGGGTGTTAAACTTTACTGTAACGGCGTTATGATTATGGAAAAGTGCGAACAACTTATTCCCGACCATTTTGGCTTTATCAAGGGTATAGTTGACAGTTCTGATTTAAGCCTTAATATTTCTCGTGAAATTTTACAGCAAGACAGGCAAGTTAAAGCTATTGCAAACGGTCTTGAAAAGAAAATTTCAGCAGAACTTAAAAAGATGATGGAAGACGATAGGGAAAATTACGAAAAGATGTTTGCTGAATTCGGTCTTTCCATTAAATTTGGCGTATATGCTGGCTTTGGTATGAACAAAGATAAATTAAAAGATTTCTTAATGTTCTACTCATCTAAGAAAGAAAAACTCGTTACGCTTAGTGAATACGTTAAAGAAATGCAGGCTGACCAAGAGTTTATCTACTATGCTTGTGGTGAATCGTACGATAAAATTTCTAAACTTCCGCAAATAGAAAAACTTAAAGAAAAAGGACTTGAAGTGCTTTACTTTAAGGACGGTGTAGACGACTTTGTTGCTAAGATTTTGATGGACTACGATGGCAAGAAGTTTAAGTCGGTTGCTGAAAACGACTTTTCAGTTGACAGTGACGTTGAAAAGAAAGAACTTAACGAAAAGGCTGAGCAAAACAAAGACCTTTTATCTGCTATTAAAGATGCGCTTGACGGCAAGGTTAAAGAAGTTAAACTTACCGCAAACTTTAAGAACTATCCCGTATGCTTGACTGCTGCTGGGGACATTTCAATCGAAATGGAAAAGGTGTTTAAGTCTATGCCAAACTCTGACGGTAAAATGCAAGCTGAAAAAATTCTTGAAATAAGTTTAGAACACGGCATATTAGATAGGCTTACTGCCGTTTATGAGACTGATAAAGAAAAACTTAAAAAATACGCTACCGTTTTATACGAACAAGCAAGAATTCTTGCAGGACTTGATATTGAAAATCCGACAGAATTCGTCAAGGCGTTCTCTGAAATTATATAAAAAGTGTAAAAAAACTCACGGAAATACAAATTTTTCGTGAGTTTTTTCAAGACAAATTCAATATTAATATGTATAATGTATTATAGAGAAAAAATATTTTGAGGAAGAGATTATGTTGCGCTTAAAAGGCATTACGAAAAACTACAAAGTCGCAGGCGGAGAAATTGAAGTCTTAAAGGGGCTTGATATTTCTTTCCGTAAAAATGAATTCGTGTCTATTTTAGGACCGTCCGGTTGTGGAAAAACAACTACGCTTAATATTATTGGCGGTCTTGATAAGTATACTAAGGGCGACCTTATTATTCAAGGTAAATCCACGAAAAACTTTAACGATAGGGATTGGGATACTTACCGCAACCACCGTATAGGGTTCGTGTTCCAAACTTATAATCTTATTCCGCACCAAACAGTACTAGGGAACGTTGAACTTGCTTTAACTATTTCGGGTGTAAGCAAAGATGAACGTGTTAAGCGCGCTAAAAAAGCGCTTGAAAGGGTAGGGCTTAAAGGTGAAGAATTTAAGCGCCCAAATCAATTATCGGGTGGGCAGTGTCAGCGTGTTGCGATAGCTCGTGCGCTTGTCAATGAACCGGATATCTTGCTTGCTGATGAACCGACGGGTGCGCTTGACAGTAAAACAAGCGTTCAAATTATGGAACTTATCAAAGAGATTTCAAAAGATAAACTCGTTATTATGGTTACTCACAATGCTGAGATTGCACAGCAATACTCTACCCGTATAGTTAGACTTGTTGACGGTGAAATCGTTGAAGATAGTAATCCGTATTCTGAACAAGACGAAATTAAAGAAAACGAAGTTGTAGAAACAGCAAATATACCTAAAAAGAAAAAACAGCGCAGAGCAAAAATGAGTTTCTGGACGGCTTTTAAACTTTCGCTCCGTAACCTTTTTACTAAGCGTGGCAGAACTATATTAACGTCTTTTGCAGGTTCAATCGGTATTATCGGTATATCGCTTATTCTTGCAGTTTCGCAAGGTACTACCGCATATATAAATCACGTTCAAGAAACTACGCTTTCTTCTTATCCACTTACCATTGAAGAAGAAACGGTAGACTTAACATCGCTTATGCAAAGTTTTATGAACGTTGGTAGTGGTGAAACTGACCACGATAAAGACGCAATTTATAAAGACCCGATTATTGCTGAACTTGTAAATGCACTTTCAAAAGTAGAATCAAGTGAAAACGACCTTAAATCATTTAAATCTTACTTGGAAGGGGAAATGGCGGATGAAAATTCAAAATTGCATAATGCAATTACGGGTATTCAGTACGGTTACAACTTGCAGTTTGATATTTATACCGAAAATATAGACGGTGAAATAGTTAAGTCGGATACAGAAGAGCTTATGATGGATATGCTAGGTAGATTTATGCTTGGCGTTTCTGGTGGTGATGCTTCTGGTAGTCAAGGGTCTATGATGATGCCGTCCGATATGAATATGTTCGGCGGTAATATGATGATGAGCGCAGGTATGTGGCAAGAACTTTTATCTGCACCCGACGGCGCTGTTATTAACGACCTAATATACAAACAGTACGATTTGATTTACGGTGATTGGCCCACAGCTTATAATGAAGTGGTGTTAGTCGTTAATGAAAAGAATGAAATAGACGACCTTACTCTTTATGCTTTGGGACTTATCGGTCAAGATGAAATTGATGCTATTATAGACGCTGCTATTGCAGGCGAAGAACTTGAACAAAGTGATAAAAATAAATGGACGTATAAAGAAGTTTGTGAACGTGAATATAAAACTATTCTTCCTTACGACCGTTACCATTCGGAGAATGGCAAATTTAATGTTGTTTCCAAGCAAGGACTAAGTCTTTTATACGACACTGTGGGATTACCGCTTAAAGTAAAGGGGATTATCCGTGAAAACCCCGATGCTGAAACACATATGCTTTCTGGTAGTATAGGCTATACCTATAAACTTACCGAACATATTATACAATATGCAGAAAATTCAGATGTTGTTAAGGCACAACTTGCAAGTCCTGACGTTGACGTTTTAACAGGTCTACCTTTCAAGGCAACGACGGGTAAACTTTCACAAAGTGAGAAGGCTGTGGCGTTTAAGGATTATGTTAGTAAACTTACGGATAAACAGAAAGCTGAAAAGTTTGTTCAAATTGCGTCAATTATACCACAAGATAAGTTGAATGAAGAACTTGCAAATGCGATGATAAAGTATCCTACAAGGGAGGCGCAAGAAGGCTATTTGATACCTGTTGCCGCTCAACAAATGGGGCTTAATGAAGAAAAGGCAAAAGAGCTTTTGGCTGGGATGTCTGATGAAAAAATTATGGAATACACAATATTGGCTATTTCGGCAAAAGCACAAGAAGATTATGCGAATAAGCAAAAAGAAAATTACAGAGAACAACTTGAAAATGAGCCAGAAGTTCTTGCAGGGCAATTTGACGGACTAGTTAATCTTTCAAATGAACAAATACTTTCTTTATATTACGATAATCTAACTGAGTTTTCTAAGTCTACTTACGAAGATAACCTTGAACTTTTAGGTTATATTGATTTGGATAGCCCTGCGTCTATTAATATTTACGCTTCGTCTTTTGCAAACAAAGATTTAATAGTTGCAGCAATTAACGATTACAATGAAGACAAGGACGAAACGGGTAAAATCAAGTACACCGACTACGTTGGAATTTTAATGTCGTCGATAACAACCATTATAGATGCTATAACGTACGTTTTAATTGCGTTCGTTGCAATTTCACTTATCGTTTCTTCAATAATGATAGCGGTTATAACGCTTATATCCGTTCAAGAAAGAACAAAGGAAATCGGTATTCTGCGTTCAATTGGTGCTTCTAAAATGGACGTATCAAGTATGTTTAATGCCGAAACAGTTATTATCGGTTTATTCTCAGGATTAACGGGTGTTCTATTTACCTATCTATTATGTATACCCATAAACTTGATATTAAACTTGTTGACAGGATTAACTACCTTAAATGCTATTCTACCCTTAGGGGCGGCGGGCATTTTGGTCGCAATAAGCGTATTGTTAAACCTTATTTCAGGTATAATTCCGTCAAGAAGCGCTGCTAAAAAAGACCCCGTAGTAGCACTTAGAACTGAATAAACCTATACCAAATTTTACTCCCTGCATACTTTTGCAGGGAGTTTTTGTATGCAAAAAAATTTTTAACTTTAAATACATAATTATTTTAAATTTATGAGCGTAAAACCCTTGACAAAGTAACATAATAGTTGTACAATTGTTTTGAAAGTTGGCAGTTGACATAAAAGAGTGCTAACAAAAAACTTCGATAAGTGCCAAAAGGGGAAAAGATGAAACTATCCGATAGAAAAAGGAAAATTTTACAACTTGTCGTAGACGATTATATTTCAACAGCGCAACCTGTTTCAAGTAAAAGCATAACCGAAAAATATATGAAGGATATAAGTTCTGCGACGGTAAGAAGTGAACTTGCCCAACTTGAAGAACTTGGTTTTTTATCACAACTTCACACAAGTAGCGGTCGTGTTCCATCTATTGAAGCATATAAACTTTACGTTACTGAACTTATGGATAAAAGCAAGCTTTCGGTTAAGGAAGTAGGGGTTATTAAAGAAGCGTTTAAAAATCACGCTGATAATCTTGAATCGGTTGTTCAAAACGCAGTTAAAGTAATCAGTGATTTAACCGATTACACTTCGGTTGGCTTTACTTCGCACAGTGCAAAAGACAAGATTGTTAAGATTGACATTTTTAGGTATAAGGCAAATCAAGCGCTTTTACTTATCGTAACGGAAAACACGCTTATAAGGGACAAATTTATTTCAATCCCCGAAAGTATGACTGATGCGCAGATAATAGAAGCAAGCGAACTTATAGCAAGAATGTTTAACGGTAAAGAGTTTGGTGAAATTGTCAATCTTGCAGACGTTATCAAGGAAGAATTTGAAAGTTACCGTGAAATTTTCGATAGCGTTATGAGCGCCATAGAAGATTATATTTCTAACAATAACGCAGAAGTTATTTTGGAAGGCGAAAATAAGATACTAAACCACCCCGAATATTCGGATACTGAAAAGGTTAAGAACTTCTTGTCGGTGGTTACAAGTAAAAATAAACTTGCAGAACTTTTAAAAGAAGATAACGACAATATTGAAATAAGTATTAAAATCGGTGGCAGTGAACAAAAAGATATGCCCGAAGGGTGTTCTATGGTTACGGCAACGTACTCGGCAAGTGGCGTAAAGGTGGGTACCTACGGCGTTATTGGACCGCTTCGTATGGATTACCAAAAGGTTATATCCGTTTTAGAAGGCGTTGGGCAAATTTTAGAAGACGTATTAAACAATAAAAAATAAAGGACGTTAAAGATGGACGAAAAAAAGAAGAATAAAAGTGCGGAAAAGCAAGAAACTGAACCCGTGCTTACAGAAAAAGAACAAGCGCTTGTAGCTGAAAACGAAAATCTAATAAAGGAAAATGAAGAACTTAAAAAACAAGCTGATGACTTTAAGGATAAGTGGGTAAGAAACGTTGCTGAGTTTGACAACTATAAAAAGCGTACAGCAAATCAATGGGCAGAAGGCTTTGCAGAGGGCGAAGCAAGTATAATCAAGAAAATTCTTCCCGTTGGCGATAATCTTGACTGGGCATTAAGTCTCGGTCTTGACGAAAAGACGGCAGAGGGTATAAAAAAGATAAGGGAAAAATTTGACGATACTTTAAGGGGCTTAGGCATTGAAGAAATTAATCCCGTAGGTGAGCCGTTCGACCCCAACTTTGCCGAAGCAGTTATGCAAGTTCCGGCACAAGACGGTGAAGAGCCCGACACCGTTAAACAAGTATTCCAAAAAGGATACAAAAAGAAAGATAAAATTATAAGATACGCTACCGTTAGCGTTATTAAATAGAAAATTAAGGAGATTAAAATATTATGAAAACAATAGGTATTGACTTAGGTACTACAAACTCTTGTGTAGCAGTAATGGAAAACGGTGAACCCGTTGTTATAGCAAATGCGGAAGGTTCAAGAACTACCCCGTCGGTAGTCGCTTTCCAAAAAGACGGTGAAAGACTTGTTGGTCAAGTAGCAAAACGTCAAGCAGTTTCTAATCCCGACAGAACCGTTCAGTCTATTAAAAGACATATGGGCTCTAATTATAAAGTGGAAATTGACGGAAAGGCTTTCACACCGCAAGAAATTTCTGCAATGGTATTAACAAAGCTTAAAAAGGACGCTGAAAGTTATCTTGGTGGCACGGTTACCGATGCAGTTATTACCGTTCCCGCATACTTTTCAGATAGCCAACGTCAAGCAACCAAAGATGCTGGTAAGATTGCAGGCTTAAACGTTCTTCGTATCATAAACGAACCGACGGCAGCGGCACTTTCTTACGGTCTTGACAAAGAAGGCAAAACTCAAAAAGTTATTATTTACGACCTTGGTGGTGGCACGTTCGACGTTTCTATTATGGAAATTGGCGACGGCGTATTTGAAGTTTTGGCAACACACGGAAACAATATGCTCGGTGGTGACGACGTGGATAAGAGAGTTATGGATTACCTTGTTTCAGAATTTAAAGCAAAAGAAGGTATTGACTTAACTAACGATAAACTTGCTATGCAAAGGCTTAAAGAAGCAGCCGAAAAAGCAAAAATTGAACTTTCTGGTATGAGCAAAACCAACGTAAATCTTCCCTTTATCACGGCAGATGCAACAGGTCCTAAACACCTTGACGTTGATATTACCAAACAAAAATTCGATGCGCTTACCGAAGACTTGGTTGCTGCAACCGTAGTTCCTATGCAAAACGCAATGAAGGACGCAGGACTTTCTTATTCTGATATTGATAAAGTTATTCTCGTTGGTGGTTCAACAAGAATTCCCGCAGTTATTGACGAAGTTAGAAAGGTAACCGGTAAAGAACCGTTCAAGGGCATCAACCCCGACGAATGCGTTGCAATCGGTGCGGCTATTCAAGGCGGTGTTCTCTCTGGTGAAGTTAAAGACGTTCTTCTTCTCGACGTAACACCTTTATCACTTGGTATCGAAACACTTGGTGGAGTATGCACTAAACTTATAGAAAGAAATACTACTATCCCCGTTAAGAAATCTCAGGTGTTCTCAACGGCTGCCGATAATCAAACGGCTGTTGATATTCATATTTTACAGGGTGAAAGAGAATTTGCAAAAGACAATAAAACGCTTGGCAACTTCCAACTTTCAGGCATTGCACCTGCACCCCGTGGCGTACCACAAATTGAAGTTACGTTCGATATTGACGCAAACGGTATCGTAAACGTTTCGGCAAAAGATTTAGGCACGGGTAAATCACAAAACATTACCATCACTTCATCTTCTAACCTTTCTGACGCAGATATCGACAAGGCTGTAAACGAAGCTAAACAGTACGAAGAAGAAGATAAAAAGCGTAAAGAAGTTGTTGAAAATCACAACAAACTTGATGGACTTATCTTCACGATTGAAAAGTCAATCAAGGATTTGGGCGACAAGGTTAGTGCAGAAGACAAGGCTAAACTTGAAGAAGAAATCAAGATTGCAAAAGAAGAACTTGCTTCAAACGATAACGATAGAATAGTTAAGGCTACTGAAAAACTTTCTAACGAATCACAAGCAATCTTCGGTAAAATTTATCAGCAAGCAAACCCCAACGGCGATATGGGCGCAGACCCCAACGCACAGGGCGGTGCTAACGGTGGGGACGAATTCCATCAGTAATTAGTTTTTTAACACATAAACAATTAGAAAAATGCGACTGAAAGGCGAAAATTCGCCTTTCAGTTTATGCTTAAATTTGACAATGAATAATTTACTTTTTTCACTTACACAATTAGGCGAAGGCATAGTAAATGGTCTTACGGGTGCACTTGGCGGATTAGGATATGCAATACTTATAAATTTATTTGGAGTTATTGCAATATGTTTAAAAATCACTGAAACACAAAATAAAAAAAGAAATGCAATCGTTTTGTTGTGTGTTTTAGGCAATCTTTGTTGGATAACGTACTTTGTGCTTAACGGAAACTTTACAAGTGCAGCACTTAACTTTGTGGGTTGTATTCAAGGACTTGTGTTTTTACAAAGGGGAAAGCATAAGTGGGCATATAGCAAATTTTGGCTTTTTTTCTTTATTTGTTTGCAACTTTTTGCTGGGATAATTACTTGGAATAGTTGGTTTTCAATATTTGCTATTATAGGTGGCCCAATAGGTACGATTGCGTACTTTGTTATGAACGAAAAAATATATCGCTATTTATTTGCTTGTAGCATTTCGCTTTGGATAATAAACGGTATAGTTTATTTCTATTGGATAGCACTTATTCACGATGTGTTTGCACTAATTTCTATATTAATTGCAATTG
>JAZNFN010000190.1:0-6492 GCA_045576035.1 Christensenellaceae bacterium | reverse complement strand
GCTCGTTTCTAATCCCTTAAAATATCACTTAAATAGGTCGAGCCTTTAATTGCTCGTTTCTAACCCTTTAAAATAAAATAACACAAAATGAAAAAGAGCCGTTCGGCTCTTTTTTGTATGTGTTAGATTTAATCGTTTGTTCTGCCGAGCAAATAATCAACAGAAACTTCAAAGTAGTCAGCAAGCTTTACTAGGTTAGGGGCAGTGGGTTCGCTTCTATCAGTTTCCCAATAGCAAACTACTGAAAGACTAACGTTTATATCTTTTGCAAGCTTTGCTTGACTAATATTTTTTTCCTTTCTTAAATCTAAGAGTCTATTTGCAAAACATTTCATATCATATATTTTACTCAATTTATTTAGCAAAATACTTGACACTCAATATATTGAGTGATATAATTAGTGTAAATTTTACTAAAAAGGAGAAAGATTATGAAATATTGTTCAGTTTGTGGTCAAGAACTTGCTGATTCTGCAAGCGTATGTACAAAATGTGGTGCATCACAAAGCAAAGTTGGAGCAAATACTAATTCTGCAACGAAGTTTTGTAGTAAATGTGGCAAAAAAATAAGTGCTGTTGCAGAAAGGTGTCCTTATTGTTTTAATGAAACGGGTTTCCGTCAACAAAAGCAAAATACTGTCCCTGGCGATTATAGGAGTTTTGCTTGGGCGTTTTTATGTTTTTTAATACCAATTGTAGGATTAATTCTATATTGTGTTTGGAAAAACGAATATCCTGAAAGGGCTATTAGTTGTGGTAAAGGCGCTTTAATCTCGGTTATTCTTTCTATTATAATGATACTTTTGCCAACCTGTGTGGGTGTGTGTAGTGTGTGTCAAATGTATGGTCTTTATTGATAACTAAATCAAAATACCCGACAAAACAGTCGGGTATTTTTTCTATATTTCTTTTTTGATGTTGTGTTTAGCGTATTCGGTGGGAGTTACCGATAGATGCTCTTTGAAAGTTTTTGAAAAATAATATACGTTTGAAAATCCGCAAGCGTCTGCAATTTCAGTTATGGTTTTATTGCTTTCTTTAAGCAGTTGCATAGCGTACTTTATGCGTTGATTGTTTATATATTTTTTTGGGGATACGCCAAACGCTTGGTGGAATTTTTTTCTAAAATAACATTCGCTGACGTGTGAAAGGTTTGCAAGTGTAGCAACGGTCAGTTCGCTATCGTTAAAGTTTGAGTGGATTTTGTTTATAGCGGGCGTTAATATCGAATTTTGATAAGAGTCGGTATAGGGGGACAAAAGGTCGAATATTTCATAAAGTATGCTTAGATTTTTTGCCGTTTTATTGGGGTGCAACAAGTTGATTTTCATTTGGTTAAGAAGTTGAATAAACGGTTGTGGTGAAGAAATTTCAAATTCGATAAATTCATTAAAAGCGTTGTCGGTTAATTCAAACTCTACAAGAGGAAAGTCGCCTGTTTTTTGGCAAGTCAAAATATAGCTTTCATTTTTAGGGTGAAAAATAACGTGATTAGTATCTGAAAAATAGGTTTTACCATTATGTGAGTACGTTATTTTTCCACCTGTACTGAACGAAAGTGCATAACATCTTCTTTTTACTATTTGAAGTTCTATTCCTTTGGGTTGATGAACGGTGGCAACGTCAACCACTTCTTTTACCGTCATTTTTTGAATATTCATAGACATATTATAAATTATTTTTTACAAAAAAACAAGCAATATTCACACATATAAGTATCGAAAAGTATAAAAACTGTATCGGTAACGCCATTGTAAATAAAAACAAGATAATGTATAATATAATAAAAACTAAAACAACAAGGAGAAAAACAATGTTTAAAGGTCAATTTAACTCTAAAACGCTTGTTGCAACGGGCGCTGCATCGGGTATGGGCTTACTTTTGTGCGAAAAGTTTTTAGAGTATGGTGGAAATGCGGTATTAGTGGACGTAAACGAAAAAGCACTTAACGAACACGTTCAAAGACTTGATGCGATTTATAGCGGTAGAGTTTTGGGTGTGGTTTGCGACGTAAGAGATTATAATCAAATCTGTGCAGTAAGGGATAAAGCTGTTCAAAAGTTTAATTCAATCGACGTGCTTGTAAACCTTGCAGGCGGTGCAGAGACCAGAATGTGTAATTATGAGGGCGGTGAATTTTGTGATATACCTATCGAAGTATATGATTGGGGGCTTGACGTAAATTTGCGTGCTCAACTTTATTTCGACCACGCTGTATTAAAGCAGATGAGAGAACAAAAGAGCGGTGTTATTATAAACATCGGTTCAATCACAGGCGTTGAGGGGTGTGATAGAGAAGTTGCTTACTCAACTTCAAAGAGCGGTGCGATTGCAGGACTTACTAAATCAGTTGCTCAGTTTGGCTCTAAATATAACGTGCGTTGTATGGCAGTTTCCCCAGGACCTGTTCTTACAAGAAAAAATATGGCGGATATGAAAACGCTTGTAGGGCGTGCGGCAGAGCCGATTGAAATTGTCAATATGATTTTATACTTATCGTCGTCGTATGCTGAGTTTATGACGGGCGAACACATATTGATTGACGGCGGAAGAAATATTATGCGTGACAAGGTTCACGGCGATTACGGTAAATACGGAGAGTAATTATGAAAAAGGCAAGTTTTTTAAATCATTCAAAACCGTTGCTTTGTGCAATGATACAGGAAAAAACCCCCGAATTAGCAATACAAAAAATATTAAACTGCCGTTACGACGGTGCAGAAGCGTTTGGCATTCAACTTGAATGTTTGGAACGTGAGTATAGAACGGAAGAACACTTAAAAAGCATTTTTGAATCGTGCGGTGGTATGCCTATTTACGTTACAAGTTACCGTAATTATGAAAGCACAGGCTATACTGATGACGATTGTATGGAATATCTTTATCTTGCCGCTAAATGCGGTGTAACTTTATGCGACGTTATGGGCGACACGTTTGATTTTCAAACGGACGGAACGACTTATGATGAAAAAGCAGTAGAAAAGCAGAAAAAAGTCATAGAAAAACTTCACGGCTTAGGTGTTGAAGTTTTAATGTCAACGCATACTACAAAATTTTTCAATGAAGAAGAGATATATAAAATTGCAAAAGCACAAAATGATAGAAACGTTGACGTTATTAAGATAGTAAACATTTCTAACAGTGAAGATGAACTTATGGCTAACATCAATATCTGCGCAAACTTAAAGAAAGTAGTGGACAAAAAATATCTATATTTAGCAAGTGGTAGCGATTGCAGGCTTCTTCGCCAAATAGGTGGAAGATTGGGCTGTGTTATGCACCTTTGTGTAAATAATTACGAAACCGTATACTCAAAAGACCAACCGATATTGCGTTCACAAAAGTTAATAAGAGATAATTTAGTAAAGTAAGCTGTGTCATTAAAATTGTAGATATTAATCAAGGCACAAGCTTATCAATAAAAGAATAAAAAACATTTAATAAGGAATAAATTATGAAAGCAATAGTAATAAACAAAGACCAAAGTTTAAGTTATACAGACGTACCAAATCCTGTAATAAAGAACGGTGAAGTTTTAATAGAAGTGTATGCTTCGGCGCTTAACCGTGCAGACCTACTTCAAAGAGAAGGGAACTATCCACCGCCCCCAGGATGTCCTGAATGGCCGGGATTAGAAGTTGCGGGAATTATTAAAGAAGTAGCGCCCGACGTTACCAAATGGAAGGTAGGGGATAAAGTATGTGCATTGCTTGGCGGTGGCGGTTATGCAGAATACGTTGCAGCCCCTGCCGATATGGTTATGCCTATACCTAATGGATTAAGTTATGCACAAGCATCGGCTATTCCCGAAGTATATATGACGGCATATCTTAACCTTTTCTTTGTTGGACAAGCAAAAGCAGGTGAAACTTTATTGATGAACGCAGGAGCAAGTGGTCTTGCAAGTGCAGTAATACCTATGGCAAAAGCATTTGGGTTAAGAGTAATAACAACTGTTTTAGGTCAAGATAAAGTTAAAGAAGTTGCATATCTAAATGCGGACAGAGTTGTAGATACTACCAAAGAAGATATTGCAGAAGTATTGAAAGAAGAAGAGCAAAACGGTACACCCGTAAATCTTGCAATCGACTGTTTGGCGGGAGAAAATTTAGGTAGATGTCTTAAATATGTGGCAAGAGGATGTAGGTGGATACAAATAGCCTCACTTGCAGGGGATATTTCACCCGTAGATTTTAGAAATATTTTTGTAAAGAACATAAGAATTATCGGTAGCACGTTAAGGAGTAAAACCCCCGAAGAAAAGGGCGTGCTTTTAAGTGAACTTGTTAAAAAGACTTGGGAAAAATTTGAAAGCGGTGAAGTGAAAGTTAAAATTTACAAAACTTTCCCACTTGAAAAAGCAGACGATGCACAACAGGTTTTATATCGTGGTGAAAACGTTGGAAAAGTTGTTCTTATAGTGAAAGAATAGTCTTAAATAAGAAATTATTTTTTTGAAGTTCTTATGTGTAAAAAGTTTTATCTATATGAAAATATAGGAAAAATTTTACTTAAACTGTGAAGATTAGCCCCACAAAAGCGTGGGGCTTTTCAATTTTTTCTATAAATTACTATATTTATTATTTAAAAAACGCAAAAAAAAGTTGAAATGTGCGCTCAAATGTGATAGAATAAACTTACTGAATAATTTTATACATTATATATGGCGGTTTAGCTGTTGATTGCAAACCGCCTATTATCACGAAAAGGAGAGTATATGTTCAAAATTGTTGACAAGAAAGTGCTTAACCCCACAGTTACAAGAATTGACGTTTATGCGCCTTACGTTGCTAAAAAAGCAGAGGCTGGTCAATTTGTAATCATCAGGGCAACCCAAGACGGTGAAAGAATTCCGCTTACCGTTGCCGATTATGATAGGGAAAAGGGAACTGTTGCCGTTATTTTCCAAATCGTCGGTGCAACGACGTACACGCTTAACCAATTAAACGTTGGCGACTGTGTTGCAGACTTCGTTGGTCCGCTAGGAAATGCAACTCATACCAAAGGTCTTAAAAAAGTTGCAGTAGTTGGCGGTGGTGTAGGTTGTGCAATCGCTTACCCCGTTGCAAAAAAATTACACGAAGAAGGTGCAGAAGTTCACTCTATCGTTGGGTTTAGGTGTAAAGACCTTGTTATTTTGGAAGACGAATTTAAAGCTGTTAGCGACAAGTACGTTCTTATGAGTGACGACGGTACTGCCGGCACGAAAGGACTTGTTACCGATGCGCTTAAAAACCTTATTGAAAGTGGTGAAAACTACGATGAAGTTATCGCAATCGGACCTGTTATTATGATGAAGTTCGTTTGCAAACTTACCAAAGAATACGGTGTTAAGACTATCGTAAGTATGAACCCGATTATGATTGACGGAACGGGAATGTGCGGTGGTTGCCGTCTTACCGTTGGCGGAAAGACTAAGTTTGCTTGCGTAGACGGTCCTGAATTTGACGGACACGAAGTTGACTTTGACGAAGCAATGAAGCGTGGCGCAAGTTATAAAGAATGGGAAAGACACAAGTATGAAGAAACTTGTAACCTATTCAAAAAGGAGGTTGAATAATTATGCCTAATATGTCGTTAAAAAAGAATCCGATGCCTCATCAAGACGCAGACGTTAGAAATAAAAACTTTGACGAAGTTGCTTTGGGATATACCGCTGAACAAGCAGTTGACGAAGCGGAAAGATGCCTTAACTGTAAAAATAAGCCTTGTGTAAACGGCTGTCCCGTTATGGTGCATATCCCAGAATTTATCGCAAAAATCCGTGAAAAAGATTTTGAAGGTGCGTACCAAATAATCGCTCAATCTTCTTCACTTCCCGCAGTGTGCGGTCGTGTTTGTCCACAAGAATCACAGTGTGAAAAATACTGTATCCGTGGTATCAAGGGCGAACCGGTTGGTATCGGTAGACTTGAAAGGTTCGTTGCAGACTATCACAATGCAAACTGCACTGAAAAACCCGTTAAACCTGAGTCTAACGGAATTAAAGTTGCAGTTATCGGCAGTGGTCCGTCTGGACTTACTTGTGCGGGCGACCTTGCTAAAAAGGGTTACGAAGTTACCGTTTTTGAAGCGTTCCACTTAGCAGGTGGCGTGCTTGTTTACGGTATTCCTGAATTTAGACTTCCTAAGACAATCGTTCAAAAGGAAATCGACACGCTTAAAGATTTAGGCGTTAAAATCGAAACCAATATGGTTATCGGCAAGGTAATCTCAATCGAAGAACTCATTAAAGAATACGACTTTAAGGCTGTATTTATCGGTTCGGGTGCAGGGCTACCTAAGTTTATGGATATCCCTGGTGAAAACCTTAACGGCGTATATTCAGCAAATGAATTCTTAACCCGTATCAACCTTATGAAAGCATATAAGCCCGATTCAACCACACCTATTAAGCACGGCACGAAAGTAGTAGTAGTTGGTGGCGGTAACGTTGCAATGGACGCTGCAAGATGCGCTAAGCGTTTGGGTGGGGACGTTCATATCGTTTA
>JAZNFN010000189.1:0-11498 GCA_045576035.1 Christensenellaceae bacterium | reverse complement strand
GCAATTTCATCGGGCTTAAACGTGTCTATAATTTGCTTTACGCCCTTTTCAAGCATTGCAAGCCTTACCGCAAGATTTTCATCCTTTGGTGTTGAAACTATGCCGTAATCCACCATTTCAGGTTTATTGCGTTTATCCGTTTTTATAACCCCATAGCCTAGCGTTGCAAGCCCCGGGTCAAAACCTACGATTATCATATCTTTATTATTTTACTTTAATTTTATGAAAAAGTCAAATTTTACTATATACGTTTTAAGTTTTGTTATTTAAAATGTAAAACGGCAAAGCACGCTTTGCCGTTTTTATAATTTTAATTGTAATATCCGGTATCACAGAAGATAAATTGTTTTTTAAGTTCAATTTCAATCGTCAGCTCTCCAAACCCACGCCTATAAACGATAATATGGAATTTACCTGGATTTTCAACGTCTTGCCTATAAAGTTTTTTAAGCGTGTTTACAATGGATGCAAACTTAGCCTGCGTGGTTGCATCGGAAACAACGTCCTTACCGTCTTCATCAACGTATTTAACAGAAACTATATAGTCTTCGGCTACAAGTTTATTGTAAGCGTTGCTACCTTTTTCTACTGACTTTATTTTAACGTAAGAACCTTGAACAGGCGATTGAACGGTTTCAACAACAATTCCTAAATTCCATCTGCCTGAAACGTAACCAAAGTTGTTTTCTACTTCGCCATACGTTCCTATAAGTTGAGATGCAATATTTATAAATCCGTCCGTTCCGTCGTGCGGAATAGCATAGTTTAGACCTGGATATTCGTCACTGCCAGCGTTAGTAATACCTATAAGTTCACCATACATATTGAAAAGTCCACCACCCGAACTACCGTGATTAATCATAACGTCGTGCTGTAAAAGTTCCATAATACCAACGCTACTAATAGAAACTTTTCTTCTTAAATAACTGATATTACCTGCCATATACGTCATAGGTAGCGTTCCACTTGGGTTGCCGATAGCAAAAACGTTTTCAGCATAAGCAACTTTATAGTCTTCAATCGGAACGTTTGAGCATACAATGTCAACGTCTTTATTGCGTGTATTCAACTTTAATACTGCAACGTCAGAATCTTTATCACCACCGATAAGCATAACTTCGTTATCAACGTTATTTTTACGGTCGTCTTCAATCACGCCCGTGAAAATGTAATTTTCATCGTAATCGTCGTCGTCCCAATTTCTATAATTAGTATCGGGAACGTAAACGGTTATATTTCCGCAAGACGATATAACGTGGTGGCAAGTTAAAATATAATATTCACCTTCGCTGAGCGTGTCCTGTTCAATTTCAACTATTACACCCGAACCGAACGCCGTGCCTTGCGCGTTGTTAGTGGTATAATCAATTTGAATAGCAACTACCGAACGGTTTACTTTTGCCGCAGCGTCAACGTTAGATAAAACTTCACGCTCAGTTTCGTCCTGTGTAGTAAACGTCACGTTTTGAGTAACCGTGTTTGAATTTGGCAGTTCTGCAATGTCGCCCTTGTCAAGCACAAAAAGATAACAACCTGCAACGGACATACAAAGCATAATTACAAGCATTAACGATGCAAGTTTCAAAGCAAGTTTTTTCATATAACTTCTCCTATACTAAAAGTATGTATTAATAGTTTACCATAAAATTCTTAAAAAAAACTTAAATTTTCCAAATTTTTTCTTTTTTATTTTTTTGTGGACGTGCAATGCCCTTAAAAACAGCAGTTTTTAGTACAAAAAAACAAGAAAAGGACGTAAAAAACGCCCTTTTCACTCCGTAAAAAAATACGGAGTGAAAAAAAAAAATTATTTTCAAAATCAAACCGCAAGTTTATACGGACTATTTTAACGGCGATAAACGTCAGTGATATTTAATAAAAAATCACCTTACCGCCGACATATTATAGTGTTGGCAAATAAGGTGTTTTTATACCACTTAGTTGAAAAATATTAAAATTATTCTTCTTCGTCTTCGGGTAGGTCTACGTTATGGTAAACGTTTTGAACGTCATCCAAGTCTTCAAGAGCATCAACCATACGCATAAACTTGTTTAGGTCATCACCCGAAAGAGTAATTTTGTTTTGGGGAACCATTGAAATTTGCGCTTCAAAGAAGTTCATACCTTTTTCTTCAAGATACTTTCTTACTGATGAGAAGTTTTGGACCGAAGTATTTACAACAAAAGCATCGTCTTCAACGATAAAATCATCTGCACCTGCTTCCAAAGCGTATTCCATAACGGTATCTTCGTCAAGGTCGGCAGTCCTTTCAATAACGATTATACCCATATTGGTAAACGTGAAAGATACGCAACCTGCATTACCGAGTGAACCACCGCACTTTCTCATTGCAGTACGAACGTAGTCAACCGTACGGTTTTTATTGTCCGTAAGTGCTTTGATAATGACTGCACTGCCTGCGGGGCCGTAACCTTCATAGGTCAATTCTTCATAGTTATCTCCGTTTAGTTCACCAGAAGCCTTTGCAATACATCTTTTAATATTTTCGTTGGGCATATTAACGGCTTTCGCCTTTGCGATTGCATCGGCAAGCTTGCTGTTAGTATCGGGGTCGGGGTTAGACTTTGCAGCAACTGCAATTTCCCTACCAACCTTTGTAAAAATCTTGCCCTTAGCAGCATCGGTCTTTGCTTTTTTAGCTGCGATATTCGCAGCGTGAGAATGTCCTGACATAATAAATCTCCTTGTAAAAGTAGTTTAGCCTTTAAGGCTATACATTAAAATACCTGCTGAAACGGCGGCATTTAAACTTTCCATACCGTTTTCCATAGGTATACTGACTGTAAAATTTGCTCGTGCTTTAAGTTCTTCACTTACGCCACGCCCTTCATTGCCTATAACAAGGCAAAAATCACCCGTGTTTTTTGCCGAATAAACGTTTTGACCGTTCATATCCGCCACCCAAACGGGAAGATTAATAACGCTTAACAAACTTTGTATATCCCCACGCATAACGTTTACACGAAATATACCACTCATACTTGCCCTTACCGCCTTTTGCGAATACGGGTCGGCACACTCTGTGGTCATATAAATATCGTTATAACCCGCAGCGGCAGCCGTACGAATAATTGCACCTACGTTTGCAGGGTCGGAAACACCGTCAAGCAAAAGACATTTGCCTGTTGGTGATTTAATAACGTTGTCGCTTTTATACACGATTGCAAGAGCGCCTTGTGGTGTAATTTCTTCACTGACGTAATCAAAAACTTGGTCGGAAACAATTTCACGGTTAAAATTGCCTTCGCCGATAAGCGCTGACGCTTTTTCGGTAAGAATAACGTTGCGAATTTTAAGATTAAGCGCAATGGCTTCCCTTACGGGTTTAATCCCTTCGACCACAAAAACATTAAGACGGTCACGGAATTTTTTGTCTGACAGCGACTTAATTTCTTTGATAAGCGCATTTTGTTTTGAAATAATCATTTTAACCAAAATAAAGCCTAATCTTTAATAAGGTTAGGCTTTAAGTACGTTTTTTAGATATTAGCTTTTGCTTTTTCGCAAAGTGCGGTAAATGCAGCAGCGTCAGAAACAGCAATTTCAGCAAGAACCTTTCTGTTAAGGTCAATGCCTGCTTTCTTCAAGCCAAACATAAATTTGCTGTAAGAAAGTCCGTTAAGTCTAGCAGCAGCGTTGATACGTGCAATCCAAAGTTGACGGAAATCTCTCTTCTTAGCCTTTCTTCCGTAGTAAGCGTAAAGCTGTGCTTTCATAACAGCTTCTCTTGCTACTCTATATCTTTTACTTCTGCCACCGAAGTAGCCCTTTGCAAGTTTTAATATTTTTCTACGCTTCTTTACAGCGTTAACAGCTCTTTTAATACGCATAATAATTCTCCTTTAATGTATTACTTATTGTAAATAAGCGTCTTTACGGTCTTTTCTTGCGTAGCGTCTACATAAGCGCCAGCACAAAGATTGTTCTTTCTCTTTCTATCTTTCTTAGTAAGAATGTGGTTTTTGCCCGAGCAAGCTCTCTTAATCTTGCCGGATGCGGTTACGTTAAAACGTTTTTTAGCCGCACTTTTGGTTTTCATTTTAGGCATAATTTTACCCTCCGTTAGTTTTTTAATTTAAGTTACGCTTTTACGGGCGCAAGCATCATCCAAATATTCCTGCCTTCCGTAAGCGGATTCTTTTCCATCGTTCCGTAGTCTTTGACAATCTCAAAAAATCTTTTCATAACGTCAAGACCAAGTTCTGAGTGTGCCATTTGACGACCACGCATTCTTATTGAAACCTTAACTTTGTTGCCTGCCGATAAAAACTTTTGCGCTTGCTTAGCCTTTACGTTAAGGTCGCCAACGTCTATCGTCATTGATAACCATACTTCTTTGATTTCAACAACTTTTTGATTCTTTTTTGCTTCTTTTGCTTTCTTGTTCTGTTCAAACAAGAACTTGCCGTAGTTCATTACTTTACATACCGGCGGATTTGCATTAGGTGAAATTTTAACTAGGTCAAGCCCACTTTCTTCTGCAATGCGGAGCGCTTCACGCGAAGATACAATCCCCAACTGTTCGCCCGTTTCACCTATAAGGCGAACTTCTTTATCACGGATTTCCGCATTAATTTGATGTTCCTTTTTAATGGTTTTATACCTCTCAATAAAATTTTTCAAACAAGGCGTAAGCCTTTTAGAAATACCATAAAAAACGGGTCGCTTAAATCTTTTAAGCAACCCGAAAATACACACAATTAGATAAATAATCTATTTTGGTATTGAACCGAACGCACTCTATTGCCGTCGGTGAGAAGGGTCGCTTCTTCTTTAAGCCTTAATATAATACTACAATCTAAGCGTGATGTCAACTGTTTTTGCCCCAAAATTTAAATTATTTTCGCATAAGTGAAACTAATTTGTAAACGCATTCAGTTTCCAAACGAGTACACTTTGCACCTAAATCATCATACGTTATTCCAAGTTCATTTACTAGGTTCTTGTTGACACGCTTAACCTTATATCTATATTCTTCTATAATGTCTTCGTAATCACTTGCCTCTATTTTATACTTTGACATCAGCTCTAAAAGCGCTCTCTTTTTGCCCTTTTGCTTTATTGCTGCTTCACGTATAAACGATGGCTTAACTTTATATGTAAATATATCCATTATGCCCTTAATCAGTTCTTCATTATTTTTTAAATAATAATCATCAACACCGACTATAAATGCAAAATGAATTATTTCCTTATCTTCGGGAACTGCAACTTGCCCAACGTTAAAATCAAACACTTTCTTTACTCACAAATATTTATTAATAATATTATATAGGACTTTTTCCTATAAGTCAAGTTAAATATAGGAATTATTCATATACTAAAATCGAAATGTTTGGGGGAATGTTAATGGATATTAAAAAAACAGTAGGGGAAAATTTAAAGTTTGCAAGACAAGCGGTTGGACTTACCCAATCACAACTAGCAAAGGAAATGAACAAATATCAATCGGATTATAGCCAGTATGAAACGGGAAAAATTGAACTTGACTATGAAAAAATAGTCTTTTTATGCAAGCGTTTAGGTATTACACCAAACGACCTTTTCGGTATAGGATATTAAAAAACACAACCCCGATAAAGCGTCTGCTTTATCGGGGTTGTATAATAATACATCTTATTTTTCTTCCATATATAAAAGTCTGCCACATTGGTCGCAATCAATTACGCCACCGTTTTTAAGCTTATTCATTTCAGACATAGGTAGTTCCATTCTGCACGCACCGCAAATATTGCCTTTTACTTCGTAAAGTATAGGATAAATTTTATTTGCACGTTTTTTAAGATACCTATCCATTAGCGACGGATCAACTTTCTTTTTCAAGCTTTCAAGTTCTTTTTCAACTGCTTCCCTTTCTTCTTTAACCGAATCTTTAAGTTCGTTATACTTCGCAGCGTTTTCCTTGTACTGAATTTGTGCCGCCTGAGTAGTTTTCTTTATAGTTGAATACTCTTTAATAACCGATTGAATTTCATCTAAAATTTGACTTGCTTTGCTTCCAAGCGCTTTTATTTTTGCAATTAGTTCTTCGGCTTTTTTAATCAAATATGCCACTTCCTTTTCATCGGCAACCGTATCAAGCGCATCGGTAATAGCACTTTCTTGTTCTTTTAATTTAAGTTGCTCTTCGGTAGCCTTTTCGTAAGCTGCTGAAAGTTCTGCTGCACGAACGTCAAGTTTGTTCACGTTTTCTTCAACGCCTTCAAGGTATTTCTTAGCGTTCATAGCCTTTTTCTTTTCTTCACTTCCGCCAAGCTTTTTTTCAATTTCCCTAAGTTTAGCGTCTGCCGTCTGATAAGCCAATAATTCCTGTATCATATCAGTTCTCCTTTACATAAATCTTTTATCAATAAAATAAAACGTTTTTGCTTTGCCCTGTAATTTTTCAGTAGCAAGCTCAAAAAATTTATTAAATCCGTATTGTTCACTAACGTAGTGCGGTAAAGCCACAACGTTTTTACCACGCTCTATCAGTTGTTTAATTTCGTGATGCGCTAAGTCTGACGTTACGATAGTGTCAACGTCTAAGCCGTTACTTACCGCACTAATTGCACTGTGCGCACCGCTACCGCAAAAAGATGCTACTTTTTGCACTGCATTATTACCATAGAACAGTGTTTTTTCCGTGCCAAAATTGTTATTTATACTTTGCACAAAAGTTTCAATTTCCGTCATCGGCACGCTAAAAACTCTGCCGTATCCATTTTTTTCGGTAATAAGTTCAATAATTTCACAGTCTTTCGCTCCAAGACCTTGTGCCAAACAATAATCTATCCCCCGTTCTGCAATATCAAGGTTTAAGTGCATAGAAACAACGTTTATGTTATACCTAATCGCCTTTAATAGCGATGCTGTATCACCGTTTATACTTAAACTCTTTATAGGGCTATATATTGCAGGGTGGTGAGTGATAATCGTATCACAGTTAAGTTCTTTTGCCCTTTCAACCACACTTTCGGTTAGGTCAAGCGAAAACAAAACGCCGTTTGCATTTTCGCTACTTTCAATTATAATTCCGCTGTTATCATAACTTCCCGCTTCAATCATTTTATAACTTAAAGAAAGCGGAGCAATCTGTTCGATAACTTGCATCAATTCATTTAATTTACACATATTTTTTCAACTTTATAAGTTCATTTGTCATTTCTTGACGGGTACTATCGCTAATTTCATCATTAGATAAAAAGTTTTCAAGCTTTTCTATGCGGATTTTTATCATCTTTATAAAATCCTCGTTCGGTGTATTAACGTTGTCACGACCAAATTCAATTTCTTCTTGCGTTAAGTTATCGCACCCTTTTTCAAGTGAAATAAGGTCGTAAAACTTACCCGCACTAAAAAAGACGCTATCGGATATAATTTTATACCCCTTTTCCACAACCGTTACACGCACTTTGTCGCAGTTTTTCATAGGTTGAAGCACTAATTTTTCAGGAAGCGAATTTGCCTTAGATATTATAGAGCAAATCTCTTCACCGCCCATACCTGCAATAAGTGCTAAATCACACCCTAAAACGCCGTCAAACCCGTCCGAAACAACCGCCGTCACCACTCCCGAAGCAATTTCTTTACTTAAAAGTTGCACGGCCTTATCCAGACATTTTGCACTTATATCGGAAATTATCGCCCTTTGGCATTTTCCGCTTTGAACCATCGCCTTTGCAATATAACCGTGGTCGCAACCAACGTCTGCAAACACTTTACACTTTGGAAGGCGGTTGAATATTTTAGTAAGCCTGTCCGTCATTATTGTTTGCCGATATATTCTTTAAGTTTTTTAGACCTACTTGGATGGCGCAATTTGCGAAGCGCCTTTGCTTCTATTTGACGAATACGTTCACGGGTAACGTTAAATTCTTTACCAACTTCTTCAAGTGTTCTAGGCTTACCGTCGTCAAGACCGTAACGCAAACGCAAAACTTTTTCTTCACGAGGGGTAAGTGTATCAAGTATACCGATAAGTTGTTCTTTAAGCATATTGTATGAAACGGCATCGGTGGGCGCAGCGCTCTTTTCATCTTCAATAAAGTCTGAAAGGTGGCTGTCTTCTTCTTCACCGATAGGCGTTTCCAAAGAAACGGGGTCCTGAGCAATTTTTTGAATTTCCCTTACCCTTTCTTCACTTATTCCCATTTCGGCAGCGATTTCTTCGGGCTGTGGTTCTCTACCAAGTTCTTGAAGAAGTCGTCTTGAAACCCTAATAAGTTTATTAATTGTTTCAACCATGTGAACGGGAATACGAATAGTCCTTGCTTGGTCGGCAATAGCACGGGTAATAGCCTGTCTAATCCACCACGTTGCGTAGGTTGAGAACTTAAATCCCTTTTGGTAATCGAATTTTTCAACCGCTTTCATAAGACCAAGGTTGCCTTCTTGAATAAGGTCAAGGAACTGCATACCACGCCCCATATATCTTTTTGCGATTGAGACAACAAGACGTAAGTTTGCTTCTGACAAAAGTCTTTTTGCAAGTTCATCGCCGTCCATCATACGCTTAGCAAGTTCGGTCTCTTCATCAGGTTGTAAAAGTGGAACTTTACCGATATCTTTAAGATACATCTTAACAGGGTCGTCCATACTGATTTCTTTTAAGAGTTGGTCAAACAAATCCTTATCTCTTTCGTATTCATCAATAATTTGCACGCCTTGGTTGTCGAACATCTTGTAAATTTCTTCAAGCTGATTTGGGGTGGTTTCAAACTTTTCAAGCCTATCGAAAAGTTGTCCCATCTTAATACTACCGCTCTTTTTAAATTCAAGAATAATGTCGGCAACAGCCGTCAAAAGTTCGGTTGATAAAATATCACCATCGTTCATCATATTACTGTTTTCAGCCGTATTCATAGTGCCGTTTTTAACAGTTTTAGTTTCTTCCATTATTGTCCTCCTATGGAATTTCGCCTTTTAATTGAGTTTATTCTTTTCAGCAAGAATTTTGTTAAACTCTTGCATGAAAATTTTTCGTTTTTCGTTGTCCGTTTCGGCTGTAAAAAGTGCCGTGAGCCGTCTTTCTTCTCTCGAAAGCTTGTCGAGTTTAAGCGCCCTTACACAGTCAAAAAAGTAAGTCGCTTGGTCGAAGTTTTTATTCTCTTCGGTTTCCATACCCGCAATTCTTGAAATTTCGTCCTTAAATTCTTCGGATAAAACTTCGTAAAGGTCGCTAAACACCACTTGCTTTTGCAAAGTAATTCTGTCTAAAATATACTTTTGTATCTCTTTATGAACGGGCAAGCTAAATTCAAGTTTACTTACGTCCGTTTCTTTTGCGTACGGCTTATTGAATAAGTATGCCGATAAAACAAACCTTGAAGCAAGTGCAATTTTATCGCCTGCATTGTCGGTAAATTGTGGAACGGGTTGAACTTTTTGTTCCTTTTCAACCTCTTTACTGTAAAGTTCCCGCTTCAACGCTTCAAAAGTTATACCTGAAACGGAACTTACCGTTTTTAATAAATCTTCCTGTTCTGCCGGCGAAGAACTTTCCCTAATAACTGCAACCGACCTTTGAACGTACTTTCTTTTTCCGTCAACGGTATTAAGTTCACACGAATTTTTAACAACGTCAAGCTTAAAGTCGATAAGTGGTTTTGCTTCAAACACAAGTTTTCTGTATCCATCTGCACCGTAATTTTTAACAACGTCGTCAGGGTCCATTCCATCGGGAAGTGAAATAACCCTTACGTCAAGTCCTTCATCGCTTAAAATATCAAGTCCACGCAACGTTGCCGCTTGACCTGCCGAATCGCCGTCATAACTGATAAACACCTTATCTGTATATCTTTTAAGAATGCGTGCTTGTTCTTTGGTAAGCGCCGTACCCATACTCGCCACAACGTTTAGTATGCCCGCTTGAACTAAGGACACAGTATCCATATACCCTTCGACCATAATCACGCCGTCAATGCCCTTTTCGTTTTTAAGCTTTTTGAGGTTGTTTATATTATATAGATTGTAGCTTTTTGAAAAAATTATAGTTTCGCCCGTATTTTTATATTTACCAAAATCAACTTTTTCAAGTTTTCTTCCACCAAACGCAACCACCTGACCAAAATGATTTATTATAGGGAAAATAAGTCTTTCGGCAAGCGCATCAAAATATCTTCCACTTTTACTAATACTCACAACGCCTGCATCTACCATTTCTTGATAGGTAAAGCCTTTATTTTTTAAGTGATTAGGCAAACTGTCAAAGTCAAGCGAAGCGCCAAGACCAAATTTTGCCACCCACTCAGAAGTAATCTTGCGTTTTATAATATATTCTAAATACTTGTCCGCCCCGTCTTTTTTAAGGTTTGAAGCGTAAAACCTAGCCGTTTCTAAAAGCACGGCAAAGGCACGCTCTTTCTTTTGCTTTTGTTCACGAATTTTTTCATCGTCGTAACGAATTTCAGGCAAAGGAATCTTAGCACGTTCTGCTAAAAACTTAACAGCGTCGCCAAAATCAAGCGACTCCATTTCCATAATAAAATTTATTACGTCCCCACTCTTATGACATCCGAAGCAATAGTAAAAGTTGCCGTGCGCATTTACCGAAAAAGATGCCGTCTTTTCGTGATGAAAAGGGCATTTCCCCCAATAATTGCCACCGCGTTGGACAAGTTGAACGTACTTACCTACAACGTCGACAATATCGTTTTTGTTTTTAAGTTCTTCAATGAACCTTGCGTCAAAACCTTTCATATTAAAGCTTCCAATTTTTAGGAACGAAAATTTCGTTAAACGTTTTTACAGCGTACATATCGCTCATACCCGAAATGTAATCGCAAAGCACGGTATCAATATCGTCAAATTCAAGCCTTTTAACGTAAAACTCAGGCAACCGTGCAGGGTCTTTTTTGTAATATTCGTAAAGGGCGGTAATCATTCTATCAGCACGCATTTCTTCTTCACGGAAAGTTTTATCATTATATACCCTTGAAAACATAAAACTCCTAAGTTCTGTCGTTGCCGATGCAATTTCATCTTCCATCTTTACGAAATTTTTGCCGTCACTCATAACGTAAATGGATTTAAGCATAGCGTTTATTCTTTCCCTTGAAGTATCGCCAAGAAGTTTACGGGTAGAACTTGGCAAATCGTTCACGGTGATAAAACCACCGTTAATAGCATCGTCAATATCGTGATTAATATATGCAATTCTATCAGCAATACTAACTGCTTGCCCTTCAAGAGTTTTTGCAGTAGTATTTAGTTTGTGATTAATAATACCGTCCACTACTTCCCTAGTAAGATTAAGTCCTTTGCCGTCGTTTTCAAGAACGTCAACCACCCTACCCGACTGAACGTTGTGAGAAAAACCGTTAGGGTTAAGTTTTGCTAAAATGCGTTCGCCCGAATGTCCAAAAGGGGTATGCCCCAAATCGTGTCCAAGAGCGATGGCTTCGGTCAAATCTTCGTTGAGTGAAAGTGCCCTTGCAATACCACGAGCGACCTGAGAAACGTTTAGCGTATGCGTTAATCGTGTTCTATAATGGTC
>JAZNFN010000188.1:0-4774 GCA_045576035.1 Christensenellaceae bacterium | reverse complement strand
GAAAGGGCATCTTCTTTAACAAAAACCATGGGGATATTTAAAATGTTAGAACAAATAAACTCAGCTTCCAAACAATCTGCTATTCCACCCTCGCCTTTATAATGCATCCAGTTAGCAGCACAACTAAATTTAATTTGTTTTTTAGTAAAACTTTCTTTTATCTCATCGTATTTACCAACACGCATAAAAGCAGAAATCAATGGCAAAATTCAAGTACTCCTAAAATATAATTTGCTTTATCATAAAATAAATCATTAAATCAACTTTAAAATCTCACAGGTAAATTATGTGTTTTAAAAGTTAACTTTTGGTATATTCTTATATCCATGTGATTTTAACAATTTTCATAGTTATTTTATCATTTTTATTAGTCATACTCCCACCCGACCCATTAACAGTAAATCTTTCATTCCCATGTAATAAGTATGTATGTGTATATACTTCTTGTAAATTACCGTTGCAATAAATGGCACATTGTACAGTTACTGTATAAAGAGCAGCCTCTTCACCTTTGCCAACGATATCAAAACTATATTTTCCACAATATTCTACATCACCACCAATTATTATTGAGCCAGCATTGCCATCTTGGTCTGGTGAGGGTATAAGGTGACTAGGTTGCTCATATTGTATGTTCTTAACAACAAATAAACCATTTTCATTTGTGCAAGCAAAAAATATTGAACAAGTAAATAGTGTAAGAATTGCTAAAACAATTGATAAAATTTTTCTTTTCATAATATTCTCCTTCATAAAAAGTGCGCTACCGATAGGCAACGCACCGAAAAACGCATTACCCACAGTTGCAACACAGTTCCCACAACATAGGAATAAAGGGCATACGTTTTTACCGATAGTATGCCTATGTTGTGAAATATTTAACTGTGTTGCAACATTATTATAGCACTAATTGAAATAAAAATCAATAATAATGAATTATATCTAAATATGTTTTAATATGGTTTTTATGATTTATTCTCTGTGTGGGTACAATAATACCAGCAACGCCTTTACAACAAAAATAAAAGAGATTGTATCCTGTATTAGAATACAATCTCTCTTGGCGGAGAAAGAGAAGAGCGCACCTACGCATTCGCTACGGTGGACTAAGCACATCAAAGAAAGTCCATCAAAGGCGTCAGAACACCGTTCGCACTTATTTTATCGGTGTCAAAAGTTTTATATCACGGCTCACTCGTTCATATCCGTGGTTTACTCACATCAAGAAAAAAGGACTATCGTTTGATAGTCCATTTTTCTTGGCGGAGAAAGAGGGATTTGAACCCTCGCTGCGCTTAACACACACTACTCCCTTAGCAGGGGAGCCCCTTCGGCCTCTTGGGTATTTCTCCGTATGATTTAAATTTGATATTAAGTTGTATATGGCTACCCTGCTAAGAGCAGGGGGACGACGCGTTAAGCAAACAGTCCTGTGGACTGTTTGTAGCCAAAGTCCGCGAGTGCCCTTATGGCACGAGAGCGGAGTCGCCTTCGGCCTCTTGGGTATTTCTCCATATTGTCAAAGAATTTTACTTTTTATTAAATTGTATAGTCGCTAAGTGGCTTTGCAATGCTTATTTATTAGCGTCTACGATATAATATCAAAAAATTAATTATTTGTCAAAGTTTTTTTTGTCGTTTATGAATTTTTCCTTTAACTTATTTAAAAAAATTGAAAAAAAGCAAGTTTTCAAAAAGTACAAACAAAAAAGCCATCAAATAAATGATGGCTTTTGCGTTCATAAACAAATTATCTATTGTTGATAAGTTCGGTTAAATCCATTGGGTCAACGATTTTGCCGTCCTTATAAACACGCATATTGCCAGAAGCAATTTCGTCAATAAGAATAACTTCACCGTTGTTGTAGCCGAATTCAAACTTAATATCCCAAAGGTCGCAACCGATTGTTTTAAGGTCATCAGCAACGATTTTGGTGATTTTAAGAGTTTGTTCTTTCATGCTTTCAAACATTTTGTAATCCATTACGCCAAGAGCGTTAAGACCTTCGGCAGTAACAAGGGGGTCGCCCTTTTCGTCGTTTTTGAAAGTACATTCAACGTAACCGCCCTCTAAAACGGTGCCGTCCTTAATGTATTCGCCGTATCTTCTAATAAAGCTTCCGGTAGCACCCACACGGCAAATAACTTCTAAGCCGTGGCCGAAAACTTTACCGGGAAGAACTTCCATAGTAGCATTTTCGATGTCGGCAGAAACGTAGTGAGTCTTAATGCCTGCTTTTTTAAGGAGTTCAAAGTAGTAAACGGAAGATTTAAGGTTTGCCTTGCCGATACCTTCGATAGTTAGACCAACACTATTTTCACCTGGGTCGAACTTACCGTCTTTACCCGTACAATCGTCTTTGAATTTGAGCATAACGTTGCCGTTATCAAGCTGATAAACGTCTTTGGTTTTACCTGAATAGAGCTTTTTCATTGTATATACCTCTTATAAAAAATCAAAATTATAGATATATTATACCAAAGTTCATTTATTTTTGCAATAATATGATAGCGACAAAAATAAAAAAATTTGTGCTTAAAATTATTTTTAACTTATACTAACTATATGTTATAATTATATTGTTATGAAAATTTTATCTCCTGCGGGGAATTTTGAAAGTTTAAAAGCAGCCGTTACGTTTGGTGCAGACGAAGTGTATCTTGGCATAAACGAATTTAACGCACGCAACAATATTGACGGGTTTAGTTTAGAAACGCTTAAAAGTGCGGTTGATTACGCACACGTTTACGGCGTTAGGGTTTGCCTTGCCATAAATATTTTGTTTACCGACCAAGAACTTGATGACGCTATAAATATTGTCGTCAAGGCGTTTAACCTTGGTGTTGACGCATTTATTATGCAAGATTTAGGGCTAATCTCTCTTATAAGCAAAAACTATCCGCAAGTGGAAATTCACGCAAGTACGCAAATGGGGCTACATAACCTTGAAGGCGTTAAGCAAGTGTTAAAATACGGCATTAAGAGAGTTGTTCTTGCACGGGAAACACCGCTTAGTGAAGTTAGACGTATAAAAGAAAATACCGACGTTGAGATAGAATATTTTGCACAAGGTGCTCTATGCGTTTCTTTTTCGGGTAACTGCTATCTAAGTTCTTACCTAAATAACGCAAGCGGAAACAGGGGAAAATGCAAGCAGTTATGTAGACTGCCTTACACGCTATATAAAGGCACAAAAAAACTAAAAAGCGGTTATCTTTTGAGCGCGAAAGATTTTAATTTATCAAGGCGATTAGACGACCTTAAAAATGCAGGCGTTGACGTTATTAAAATTGAGGGACGTGCACGCAGACCATTTTACGTTGCTAGTGCAACAAGGGAATATTATAATGCTTTACACGGCAAAACTGCCGACCAAACTGCACTTGAACTTGCTTTTAATAGAACCTTTACCGAAGGGTATTTTAACGGAAACGGCAAAATTATTTCTGACATACAAAACCATATAGGGATACCTATCGGTAAAGTTGAAAAGGTCAATAAAGGCAAGACTTTTAATGAAGTATTCATTACGTCAAATAAAGAACTTTCACCCAAATCCACGTTTAAATTTTTTGACGGAAAAAAGGAAATAACAACACTCACCGCATTTGACTTAAATAAAGTTGCGGATAAACTTTACCGTATAACGACCACTCACGACGTTCGCATAAATTACGAAATTAGGTTAATCGTTGATTATAAGGAAGAAAAAGAAATATTAGAAAAAGTTCACAAGCGCAATATTAACGTTGAATTTTACGCCAAGGTAGGTTGTCCTGTTAAAGCAGTTGCCAAGGCTAACGATATTATTGTTGAAGTGCAGGGGGACGTATTACAGCCTGCCCAAAAATATCCGCTTTCAAGTGAAGAAGTTTCAGTTTGTTTTAACAAAAACGAATACTTTAAGTGCGACGTTGAATTGAAAGTTTTTGAAAGTGTGTTCATACCTAAAACACGCCTTAACGAATTGCGTCGTGAACTTTTTGCTAAACTTTTTGATGCGCTAATTGATGTAAAAAGAGAGCGTTTAGAGTATAAAAAACTAAACGCAAAAAGTAGCGTTAAAAAGTTTACTGATTTTAAAATTATTGAGAACGGTAGTGAAATTTTTGACAAAAAGAATATAATTTTATGCCCGCAAACCTTTGATGAAAACGTTGTTTTAGAGTTTAAAAATCGATGCGAAAGAGAGAATAAAAAGGCTTACGTTGACTTGCCTAATTTTGCACTTAATAGCGATATACAAAAGATTAAAAGCATAGTTCATAGCACGGGGGTTGGGGTAATTGCAAACAACTATTACGCTTTGGGATTAACAGATAACACCGTTATCGGTGCAGGGCTTAACGTTTATAATACCCAAACTGCAAAAGAATTAAACTTGCCCGTAATAAGTGCAGAGAGTGATTTGTTTAGTAGGATAGATTTTCCGTATATGACACTACGCCATTGTCCGCTTAAAAATCACTTGAACGCTAGTTGTGATAAGTGCCCTTTTGACGATGACTATTATTACGTTTTAGAAAGCGGAAAAAAACTTAAACTTAAAAGACGAAAGCTTTCCGACTGCACGTTTTATCTTACTGATTAGATTATTTTCAAAACACTATCAAAATTTCAGCCGACAGAATATAATAATTTTGTCGGTTTTTTTTGGAAAAATTTTTCAAAAAGGTATTGACAAGATAAAAAAGCCGTGTTATAATTTGCAAAAAAAGTTGAAACGACAGTTTTCGACTTAATTTTTAAGGAGGTACTATGATGAAAAAGAAA
>JAZNFN010000187.1:0-5283 GCA_045576035.1 Christensenellaceae bacterium | reverse complement strand
GGGGGGGGTGTACTGTACTTGTAAGGGAAAAGGCTTAAAAAATATTTTATAAGGAGTAGTTTTATGAAAAAAAGACTAACTATCGTTGTACTTGCGGTTGTCGCTTGTATAAGCATGGTCTTCGGCTTAGTTGGCTGTGGCACTAACTGTTCACACGAATCTTACGGTGAATGGACGGAAAAAACGGCAGCAACTTGTTATGCTGAGGGCGTTGAAGTAGCAAAGTGCAACAACTGTTCACACACAAAGGAAAGACCTATCCCAATGCTTGACCATGTTATGAGTGGTTGGACTTCGGTTGATGACAGCAACCTTGAAGAAAGGCATTGTACTAACGCAAACTGTACGTTTAACGAAACAAGAATGGACCAAGGTGAATTTTACAACACGCTAGCAACTTCAATCACCAGCCAAAACGTTGCTTTCGTAATCGACAATTTGGCTATTACGGTCAATGGAATTAACGAAGAAACGGGTGAAGTTGGTGTAAGCAACACCGTAGTATTTGAAAAGATGGAACTTCTTTTGGGTTCAAAAGAAGGTAAACCTTATTTTTACGGCTATGCAAAATTACCTGACGAATTGACTGGTGCAAAAGATAGCGAAGCGTTTATTATACTTGATAATGAAAGCGGAAAAATTTATATATACAACGTTATGAACACAAACACAACTGTTGCTGAAATTCCGCTTAGTTTCTTTGGCGAACTTATCGCACCGTTTGCATCGGCTGAAATTCCCGAAGAATTACAGGCTATGCTTGATACGGTTGCCCTTTTATTTGGTGACCTTTTAGAAAAGAATAAACAAGGCATTGAAGATACAAAAGTTGCAATCATTAACTTCTTGTTTGACTTTGAACAAACTGAAAGTAAAGACGGTTATAAACTTACCTTTACCTTAGATAACTTAAAAGAACTCAACAATACTTTATATACTAAGAGCATTGCCGAACTTCTTGGCGAAGACGGTGTTCAGTTCGTAAAAGATTTACCAGACCTAACCATCGGTGAAATTATGGATTATTTGTTTAACGACCAAAACGGTTTAGACGTTGACACGTTCGTTTCACTTATGGATATGGTTATGCCTATGATAATGGGTGGCGGAATGACTGACGGTCCTTCAAACGATAACGTTCAAATGCTTTCTGCAACTGATGAAGGAAATGAAAGCGCTCCTTCTTTTGAAGGAATGTTTGATGCTTTTGTAGGTCAAATGTTGCTTGAAATGGGTATGATTGAAGAAACTGAACTTGAAACGTTTACCTTTAAGGGTTTAATCGCAAACAAAGAACACCCCTTAATGAAACTTGATTTAGGTACTATTATTGCAACGTCAATGGAAGTTGAAAACAAAGCGGCTTTTGAAACAATTTACGATGCAGTTATAGACGAATACCTTGCTTACACGCCGTGGAAACTTTTATACGTTTTAAGTGGCGGTGCTTCAAATCCAGAAGCAAATGAAGCAGAAGATATTGCTTTTGCAAAAGAAATGATTGACGGTATGATTGACCAAGTTGCAAGCTTTTTCAAGTTTGAAATTTTAACCGATGAACTTGGAAACGCTAAAAATATCCAGCTTGACCTTACGGCAGAAGGTGTTGTTACGGGAATTATCAAACTTGACTATGATTATGAAAGTGAAGTTGATTACGCTTCTAAACTTCCTGTAATTCAAGAAGCAATCAGCAAATATGAAGCAATTGCATTTGATGCAAACCACTCTTTTGATACATTTAATAGAACTTTCGGTAACACCGCAGAAGAATATAAAAATTTAAGAGACGGTGATACAACCCACTCAACGACAAGTTGGGAAGTTGTAGATGATAAAGTTACAGGCATTAAAGTAGTTGGCAATAAGGTTATTTATGACGGTAGTTCGTACTATCAAGAACCTGGTTCATCGCCCGATGAATATCGCACTGAACGTCGCTACTGGAATACAAGTTTTGACTTTACCGTTGACCTTGATAATTGTATGAAACTATATCAATTTAATCCAGAGGAAGAAAAGGACGCAAATTTAAGTGTAAGTGTAATCGCTCCGTTATCAAATAAAGTATTTGAAACATACGGTTATAATTACGATATGGATAATGAGACGGTTACTAATGGTAATAGAAGTATGAGTGGACCTGGTTTCTTTACTATGATTAGTTTATCTTTCAGGGAAATTGAGACAGGGTATGTTTTAAGTAACCATTTTGTAGAGCCTGTTTTCACTACTGAAATGATGCCTAATTAAAAAGTTTAAGTATAATTGATTCATAACACTAATGGCGACGGAATTTTCCGTCGCCATTAGTTTTTATTGTAATTTATGTACATATATTAATCGTATTTTTTGCCGTAAAGTTTAACTCTCATACGGGGGAGTGCGGTTTCGGCTGTGCCCAAAGGCTCTAATGCGTTACGATAATCGTGTTTGTCGCAAAACCGTTTTAGTTCGGACTGTATGCGCTCTACGTTGCGCTTTTGAACACCGCTTAAAATATTGACGTACTCTTTAACGGCAAAGCCTGCACTCTTAGCGTATGTTAAGAGTTGTGCGTAGTGTTCTATGCAAAAACCTTTGCTTGAAATAAGGGTTTTAAAGAAATCTTTTTCACGAGCAAACATTTGCGCAATCGTCTTATAGTACTTGACCATACTTTGTTCGGTCAAATCACAAATAACGCAAGTTTTTTGGCTTTCAAGCAGTGCTTTTGCCTGTTTTGATGCTGACCCTGCACTTTTAACGTCGGTTAAAATTTTTTGTAAATTATCAACCCGTGTTCTTATTTGCAAGGCAACGGATAATTTGTTTTGCCTTGAAAAGAGCATATCAAAGTGGCGAGCGCAAAAACCAAGTTTGCCGACCTTAATGCGTGTGTTATCCTCCATTACCGCATCGTTTAAGAATTCGTGCAAAAACTGTTCTTCGACCACCTTCTTGATTTCACAAAGCGGACATTCGCAATCTTGTTTAAATTTTTCTTTAATTAAACGTGTATCTATATGGTATGCCATAAATTTATTGTAACAAATTATTAAAAAAAAGACATGCGCTGTGCTTGAATTTTTAATTTACTTGTGCTATGATATACTTATAACCATAAAGGAGCAATCATAATGCTACAAAAAAACGTTGATTTATATAATTACTTTGGAATAGAACGCCCCGTAGGAGCACAAGGGTATCTTGATTGTTACGTCATAGAGCGTTCAAAAGAGTTTAGTGCCGACCGTTTGCGCCCTGCAATGCTTGTAATCGGCGGTGGCGGTTATGCTATGGTATCTGATAGAGAAAAAGAACCAATCGCTTTGGATTTTTTATCAAAAGGCTACGATGCGTTCGTGCTTGAATATTCAACTAAGTTAAGTGGCGCTGTTTATTATCCTTATCAACTGCTTGAAGGCTGTATGGCAATGGCATATATTAGGGAAAATTCCGATGAGTTTGGCGTGGATAAAAATCACGTTGGTGCAATAGGTTTTTCTGCCGGTGGTCATCTATGCGCAATGATTGCAACTATAAGCGATGAAAAAGTTATAAAGGATTTTTTGGGAGAAAAAACGTCGCTTTGTCGTCCCGATGCAGTAGTTCTTTGTTATCCTGTAATCAGCTACGGTGAGTTTGCACATATGGGAAGTTTCCAAAATTTAACTAATTGTAACGAACAACTAATGGAACAACTTTCGCTTGAAAAAAGGGTTGCCGATAAAACTTCTCCAACGTTTATATGGTCAACTGTTGAAGATATAGTCGTTCCGTGTGAAAACACGTTGATGTTTGCTGCGGCGCTTAGAAAGGCTGGCGTACCATTTGAAATGCACATTTTTGAAAATGGTCGTCACGGTTTGTCACTTGCAAGTGATGAAGTTAATAGTCCCGTGCCTGCTACAAGCGAATGGCTAAAACTTATGTACACTTGGCTAAATAATAGGGGATTTAAGATAAGTAATCAAGAAAAGTAATGAAGAAGTTAGGTTTTGCGTTGGGTGCAGGCGGAAGCCGTGGTTGTGCTCACTTAGGTTTTTTGAAAGCGATGGAAGAAGAAGGAATTTATCCTGATTTTATTGCTGGGACTTCTATGGGTGCAGTAGTTGGTGCTTGCTATGCAAGTGGCTTTACGCCCGACTTTATGATTGAAGAAGTTAAAAAACTTAAATTTCGTGAAATCTTTGATTTGTCATTACGTCCTATCGGCAACGGTGCTTTGTTGCGCTCAAAAAAGATTAAAAAGAAATTAAGTAAATATATTAGTGCCAAATCGTTTGACCAACTAAAAATTCCCTTTAAGTGCGTTGCGACAGATTTAATAAGTGGCAAGGCAGTTGCTTTGGGCGAAGATAAAGACGTTTGTGAATGTGTGGTGGCAAGTTCATCTATTCCGTCCATATTTAAGCCTGTAAAGATGGACGGTAAATTACTTGTGGACGGCGGTGTTACTTGTCGTGTTCCCGTTGAAACGGTAAGGGAAATGGGCGCACAAGTAGTGGTTGCCGTTGACGTTTTAGGCAAAATTCGTAGTTGTGATAAAAAGTATAACGTTTTCGGCGTGCTTATGCGTATGTTTGATATTGCAGATTGTGAACTTACTAAATATAAATTACCCACAAAATGCCCTGACCTTTTTATTGAACCCGACCTTGACGATATGAATCAATATAAGTTTAAAGATATTGAATTTGCTATTGAACGTGGTTATCAAACAGGTAAAAAATATGCGCAAGATATAAAAAGCCTAATAACTGAAAATTAATTTTTATAAAAATTTTGTTAGCGCTTAAAAATCGTTGATATTTTTTAAGTTTTATGTTATTATATTCAAGCAATTTAAGTTGTTTGAATAAATATGCTGGTGTGGCTCAGTCGGTAGAGCAGCTGATTCGTAATTATTTACTTAACCATTTATAATTCAATCAAACTAGCAGTTTTTAATAAAAAAGTGTCATAAAGTATTGACTTTTGGCATTTTGATATGATATATAAAAATTAGTTGTAAAAAATTTGTAAAAAACTATGTAAAAAGATATAAATTAACGCTGGTGTGGCTCAGTCGGTAGAGCAGCTGATTCGTAATCAGCAGGTCGCAGGTTCGAATCCCGTCACCAGCTCCACAAAAAAGAAAAGGATACCAAAAGGTGTCCTTTTCTTTTTGCAAACCGACAACGGTTTGCCTGACCTGCGAAGGTCGCAGGTACTGATTGCGATGCAATCAGGATTTAGTCGGTCACGGAAGTCCGTCAAATGACAACCGAATCCCGTCACCAGCTCCACAAAAAGTGTAGT
>JAZNFN010000186.1:0-16816 GCA_045576035.1 Christensenellaceae bacterium | reverse complement strand
CTTAATTTATCTCATATAAATCCTGAACAATTAAAAATGTTTAAGAATAAAGAATTTGAGATATTTAATCCCCATTATTTAAGCTATTATTTTTATTTACCTAAACTTATTAGGGATGTTATAGAATAAATTTATTTGTAAAACTTACCTCTTTGCTTGGGCTTCTTATCGCATCATAAAAGACTTGAATATTATCCCACGCTTTCGATGAGCGCATATTATCATAACATGAGTTCATTTCTTGAGGATTACTTATATAACCATATTGAACAATAAACGGCTCTTTTTCCAAATTTGTTGCAGCCCAAGGGGAACCCAGTAAGGAACAAGTTATATCGCGTTCTTTTTTAAATGGCATAACTTTTGTTATTTCTAAATAAAGAACATCTTTATATTCTTCCTGCACCAAAGGAACATTCATTGAATCAAACATTCTCTTTGCTATAAAATAGTGCTGAGTTGGACACTTTTTTAATTTCCCTTTAACTATTACTCTTGCACCAAAAAAGTTAACATTAAAAAAATCAGGAAATTCTTTTAAAAGTAATGTGGTGGGAACTACACCTAAAAAACCTTCACCGATATAACCATAGCGAGCATATAATCCAACAAGCGTTTCCCCATTTAAAGACCCCGTCCTAACTGCATCATCGGATCCAGCATAAAACTCTAATTTACTATATTGTTGGGCGTTAATTTTTCCCTCAAATGAATATAATGAATTCCACCTTTTTCCATTTTCATACGGATTTCTCGGAAATAATTGTATATATGGGGAAATAAGTCCATCAAATAGAACTGCATCGTCAACTTGAATATTATTTGACATTATACCGCGTTTCCACAAATCAAATGGACCAGCAAACGAGTTTTCTTTAAAGTATCTTTCTTTTATCTTATTATATCCATAACCGCCTAAAACACCTACTAGCGTTTGTCCAGCTGAAATTAACAACGAAGATATAAATTCATCCATAGCTCTTTTCCTCAAATAATTGTAAGTTATCTTAGGGAAATTATATCACATAATGTTATAATTTTCAATATATTTTGACACAAAAGGAGTCGTTATGGAAAAACAAATTGAATTATTTTTAGATTTTAACAAAACCACTAAAAATTTATCACCCAAGAGTATATCTGCTTACAAAAGTGACTTAATGCAATTTTCAAGTCATCAAAAAAACATTTCAAATCCCAACTTATATGATTTTGTATCGTATCTCAAGGACAAACTTAAACTCAAAGATACCACAATACATCGTAAGATAGTAACATTAAAAAGCTTTTATTCTTTTTTAGAATTTAGCAATTTACTTCAGAATTCTCCCTTTTCGAAAATAAAATTTAAATTTAAGCAAGAAAACCCGCTTCCAAAAACTTTGACAACTAATGAAGTTTCAAAAATTTTGAATTGTTTTGAAATAGATACAACTTTATTATCTCCGTTTAAACGTTTTCTTTTTATTAGAGATTGTGCATTATTAGAATTACTTATTAGTACAGGGATTAGAATTGGCGAAGCCGCTGCTATAGTTTTAGATGATATAATTATTCAAGAACATACAATTTTAATACACGGTAAAGGTAGAAAACAGCGTTTAATATATATTTCAAACCAAACATCATGGTCACGCCTACATAGACTAATTAAAGAAAGAACTAATGCTTGCGGCAAATTTCTCTTTGTAAATAGACATGGAGCACCTTTAAGCACACATGGTATTGAAGACATATATCAAAAATATGCAAATTTATCAAAGATAAATAAAAAATCCACCCCTCACTTTCTAAGACACACCTTTGCCACCAATCTTTTAGCAAATGGTGCGGACTTGCGGTCTGTTCAAGAAATATTAGGACACGCAAGTGTTGCAACAACCCAAATATACACAGAAGTAACAACAAATAGAAAAAAACATATACTAAAAAAGTATAATTATAGAAATAAACTATAATGGCTAAAAAACATATAATTATAAATAGACTCTTTCCACAAAATTAGAACAACACGGACATGGACGAATAATCTGTGTTGTTCTAATTTGTTTACTTTAACACTTATAGATAAAAATGGGCAAATCTATTTTATATTTTCCTCCTATATTTTCAATTTATTGGTAGCACTAATAAAAAACTATTATTTTCAATATTATAATATTACATCAATACTTTATGACACTTTTTCAAAAAGAGCCTATATTGCTATAGACTCTTCCTTATTTATTCCGTTTAGAAACTGCTCGTAATCTAGGTTTAACGTTATCTCTACGTTATAGCCTTTGCCTATCTTTATGCTTTTGAATAGTTTGCAGATTATCATCTTCTTTCGCTCTTTACTAGCAAGATTAAATCCTTCACTCCAACTAATGAATTCGTCATAAAGGTAGTCTATATTATCTAGCATTTCTTTCTCGTTGTTTAGTTCTTGTAGTGTGATAGGGATTTTTTGTTCTAATTCTGCAAGTCTTTCTTTTTGAATTTTTAGAGATTCGTTTAATGTGTTTATATCAAAAGTTGACTCGCATATTAAAACCTTGCCTACTTCTTCTAAAAGTTTTTTAACTATCTCTTGCTGTTTCTCGTATGCTTTTATAACCTTATTATACTCTATCTTTTTCTGTTCAACAGTCTTATTATACTTTATCTTTATCGCCTTATCTTTTGGTTTTCCCTTAATACCGTTTAATACTTCATCTACTAGGTCTAAAACCGTCTTGTCTATCTCCGTTGAAGAATACTGTGTTTGTCCATCACAATCGCCCCTATTTCTTGCTCTATTTGGACAGATGTATTTTATCCCTTTATACACCTTTCTTGTTCCGTCGGCTAATATTACTGGGTTAGAATAAGTTATAGCGTGCATTCTTGTTCCACAGTGTGCGCAATATATATTTCCACTAAGTAAGGCTACACCACGAGTTGTGTAGGCTATATTATTTCTCTCACTCATTTTATTAGACCGTGATTTTAATATTATCTGCGTTTCATCAATAAGTTGCTTATCTACGATTTGTAATTGTGGAATATGAGGCGACAACTTTCCGTTCCTTAAAAAATATCCTGCATACACGTAGTTCTTTAATATTCTATTTACGGTATTAGACTGAAACTTTGCGCCGTTATGTGTTCTATACCCTTTTTCGTTTATAATCTTACATAGTCGCCAAGTTCCATAACCTTCTTTTACCGTTTTATTAAAGATAAAGGATATTAAAGCGGCTTCTTCGGGAACTATTTCTAACGCTACTAATTCTTTCCCTTTCTTATTTACCACTCTACTTTTTATAAACCTATATCCATACGGACAACATCCACCAGTAAAAGCACCTTCTTCTACTAATTGAGAAAGTCTTTCTTTTACCCTTATAGAAGTTTTCTTACTCTCTCCACCCGCTTGCCAAAACTTTATGTAGTTCATCAAATAATCGCCGTCGTTTTCAAAGCGTTGTTGTCCCTCTTTTACGCTCCATATTTCTATGTTATGTGAATCAAACCACTCTAATACAAAGGGTGTTTCATTTGGTATTCTACCTAACCTATCAAACATAAACACAAGTAGTATATCAAACTCATTATTTTCTGCGGCTAGTTTTAAGTCTTGTATAGCATCTCTTTTATCGGCAGATACCTTAAACCCCGACACACCTTTTTCATAAAACTCTTTACACAGTTGCCAGTCGTCCATTTTATCAACGAACGTTCTACAAGCATTCTTCTGCATAGGTATATCGTTTTTATCTACTTGCCCCTTTGTTGATACTCTATATAGTGCATATACTCTTTTCATTTGTTTCACCTTTTATCCTTTCTTCAAACGATTCGGTTAACGAGTTTTGAACGTACTCAATAATCCCGTTAGTTTTTTCTTTGTTAAATTTAACTGTTAAAGTTATTTTACCTTGCTTTTTTAATAAGCATTTTTCTCCATTTAATTCTATTTCCTTATAATCCAAATCTCCTTATTATTTATCGTGTGGACGAATATTCGTTTGAACGTGTTTTCACACAACCACCCTGCCCCTATTTTTATTTCCGTAAGTGGAGGGGCTCGGCTCGTCTTATTCTTCTGGCTTGTCGGCACCATCTTACGAAGTTAATCTACGTACACAATTTCGTTTAATATTTCTTCTTCTATTATTTTTTGCTTTTCAGTTTCAACATGCAAGTCGTGTACGTACTCGCCAGTCTTACTGAACTTTGGGCTATTTGATAATTTCTCATACATCTTCATATATAGCCTATCTGCTTGCTTGTCCACGTTATGTAGATATTCTGGCAGACTTCCTGCCAATTCCCAATACTTTCCTACGTTATGTTCTTTTAAGTATTCAAGAGCCAAATTCCCATACTTACCATAAACGTGTTTTGCTGGTTTAACAATCTTTTGGTATTCTATTATTTCCTCAACCGTTAACCCCTCATTCGCATTAACTTTTTTCATCAATTCTTTTTTGTTCATAGTTAACCTCCATTTTTGTATTAACACGAACAATACCAAAATTGCACATCAAAAGTCAAGCGTTTTCATAAAATTTTTTAACTAATTTTATGCGACAAAAAAAGTGGGTTTCCCACTTCTTTTATTTTCTCAAAAGTGCCATTTGTTGCACTTTTCTTATCCTGCTTACAACTTTTAAAACAACACAACAACAAAACCTACCATTTTCCTTGCCCGTTTCATTGTTATTTGTCTTTCTTAAACTCTTGCATTAATGCTTGATATCCCATCCTTATCAAGTCTACTTTTCTGATTCTTTTACTCTTTAAGAAAGACGTTATCTCTTCATATTCTTTTACGGGTAGGCGTGTATTAAATTGCCTTGTTGCCATATCACGCTCTTCCTTATGCACTATTTCATACTTTTGTCTTGCCCTTTGCTTTGCCGTCATCTGTTTCTCCATTTCACCATCTCCTAAATTCTTAGTCCCTCTATTATATCGTGATATCACGGCATTGTCAAGTGTTTTAAGAAAAAAATTAAAAATTTTTCTCTTCCTAAATGGTGTGGAATTGTACGAAAAAGCCGCTGATAGATATATCAACGACTTTTAACCGTCTTTAGATTTTTAATCCCTATGATGGTCAATCATTCTTTTTAGTTTTAACTATATCTTTCTTATTTCTTTATTAGTATTGCAAAATCTAATGATTTTGCACATGTTTTGGCACTTTTAAACTCATAAAAACACTTAAAGCGGCCTTAAAACCACTCGGAGCAAAGACTGATAGCGCTTAATCATCGGTCAAGTGCCGACCGTTTAATGTTTTGTTCGTGTTTTAATTCTTATAAAAGCACTATAAGTACATATTATTATTTTTCTAAAAGTTCTTTAAGCACGGGATAAATGGTTTGCGCCATACGGTAAAATCCTAAGTCGTTAGGGTGACAACCGTCCACCGTGCACGCATCGTAATCAACGTCCGTAAACAACTTTTCACCGTCTATGAAATAAACGTTGTTATCGCCTTGCGCTTTTGCCTTTTTGTAACTGTCTATAATTACTTGACGGCGGTCTATATTGTCTTGCGGTTTAGTAACGTAATAACAACAAGTATGAAAATCCGGCTTAGATATAAACACGATAGGCGTGTCTTTGTGCGCCTTTCTTATAGTTGCATATAATGGATAGTGCGTTTCCCTAAGATATTCGGCATTAGGTGCGTTATGGTCGTAGTCAAGAACGTAAATTGACGGGTCAAGACTTGCCATATATTCACAAATCGCCTTTTCCGCCCTACCATTTCCAGAAAACCCCAAGTTCAAAACGTCCGAATTAAGTTTCCTTGAAAGATGTGATATATAGTCGTTGCCTGGTCTTGATGCGCAACCCCCTTGCGTGATAGAAGAGCCATAAAACAGTATAGGTTTTTCATATTTATAAGGGTTTGCAGGCAATATCACACTGCTTTCTTTTAATCCGATATAAAATTCGTTTACACCACTATACATAGGCATAAATATTTCCACTTCGTAAATTTCTTTTTCTAATCCATAAGGCGTAACCCTAAAAATTCCGTCATTCTCAACAACCGAACTATCGCCCTTCATATTAGATAAATCAGGCGTAATTTTTTGATAGTATTTACCGTTAATATAAATTGAATATCCGTAAGTAGATACCATAGTCAAGTGCGGTAAAACTCCGTAATTAGAGTTTATTGACTTTATGGCGATATACGGTGAATTTGTCTTAAATCTTACTCTGCCTCCTGCCGTGTGGCTGTAAAGAGCAAGCGCCCCTTGACTCATTTGCTCAGCCACGCTTGTAGGAATTCTCAAATATTTACCATCATTTTTAGAAAAGTATATCCCGTATATAGAAAAAGGCGCAACTTTCGGGTCGTGCCACACAACGTCTGGCTCTTTTACGACTTCCACCTTAAAATTAGCATCTATTTTAGCAATATCCATAACTACACCTTAAACATAAATTTTGGATAATAATATAGCACAAAAAACAACACTTGTCAATTATACAATAAGAATTTGACAACTGAAATATTTTTTGCGTTTTAATTAATTATCTCACATATTCTTAATTTATCGTATATTAATTATTTATTTACACCATCAATCAAAGTACTTATTAAGTCTAAGCCAATCTACAAATAAAGTTTTCCACTGTGCTATGTGTGGGTCTGCGTTTGCTAAATTTTTTCCGTGATTTCCGTATGGGAATATGTGTAGTTCCGTAGGAACGTTTAACTCTTTCAATCTTTTTGCGTAGACGTAAGAATTTATCACGTTTACGTCAGAATCTTCTGCCGTGTGCCAAATAAATGCCATCGGCGTTTTTTTATTTGCAATAAGTTCTGGGGAAAACTTATCCTTTTGATTAAATAAATCCCCTAATAAATTTTGATAACTGCCCTTATGTATAATTGAATCGTCAGAAGAAATTACGGGATAACATAAAATTTGTGCAGAAGGAGTATAATCCACCTCATAATTTTCAGTCAATTCTTCGCCTTTAATTTTTGCCCTGTAAGTTGACAGCAATGCGCATAAATGCGCACCTGCCGATGAACCCATTACGGCAATTTTGTTTGGGGCTATCCCAAACTTTTCACAATTTTTGCGCACGAAACGAACAGCCGTCCTTGCATCTAATAACTGGTCGGGAAAGTGATTTGGTGCTACGCGATAATCAACTACAAAAGCGGTCAATCCAATAGCATTGATAAAATTTGCATAAGCAATGTCTTCATAATCGCATCTTTGCTTGTATCCGCCACCGGCAAAAACTATAACGCAACCGTTACCAGCTTTTATTAAAGGTTTATATACCGAAATGCAAACGTCATTTAAAGTTGAGTTGCCTGTTATATTTTCATATAGATAAAACTTTTCACACATAAGTAAAACACTCTCCAAAAAATTTTTTATCTTTATTTTTACATAGTCATTTTTTTAACGCACTTGACTATTGCGTTTGCAAAAACGTTTTCTCCGTTTTCATCTATCTTTCCAACGTATTCGTAATGCTTACCGTTAAGTATTTCAAGAAAAACTTTATCTTTATGCCCAAAATGCTCTAACGTTTTTATAGTTAACATAGTTTGCTCGTGCCTAGCAAACATATCGTTATTAGAAATTATAAACGTCATTGGTGGGTAACTTTGTGATAAACCGACGTAATATAACGGTGCAGTTTCATCTACAACTACTCTTTTACTGTCCATACCGAACTCTTTAAGCACGTTAAAATGAGCGGTCGGTTGCCCTGCATCGTGAATATATCCGGCTATATCATTAGATAAAACGCCAACTTCTTTTAAGTATTTTTCAGCAAAGCATATCATCATTGAAATATATCCGCCAGCGCTACTGCCACCTACAAAAATACGATTACATTTGCCGTAGCTATTAATATTATCTTTTACCCATTTTATTGCCTGAGCACAATCAGCAATAAAATCAGGGAACTTTGCGTTAGGGTACAACCTGTATTCAACAGATGCCGTTGCTATATTGTTTTTAGCTAGTGTAGGGGCAAAAACGTCGGCATCTTTTCTACAACCGCTAACAATTCCACCGCCGTGAAAATACACAAGCACATCAAAATTATCACTTTCTGGTAAATGCAAATCTATAAACAAATTTTGTTTATACTCTAAATCGCAAAAATTTCTCATATTTTTATCCTTTAAATAAATTAATTTATTTTATACACAACGTTGCAGCGCCTAAAATTCCTGCATCGTTTGTGTTTTTTGCGCACACTATTTCAATTCCTTCGGTATGCTCTTTTGCAAACAAGTCTTCTTTAAGCAATTTATTTAACGGCTCAGTCAACGTGTCGCCTTGATTAGAAACAGCACCACCTAAAACAATAATATCGGGGCGCAAAAGGTTTGCCACGTTTGTTATACCGATACTTAAAAATTTTAAGTATCTCTCAAAAATCTTTTTTGCCAAAAGGTCTTCTTTAACTAGTTCAAAAAAAGCCTTTCCGTCAATATTGTTTACGTCAAGTTTTTGCCACAATAAAGATTGCTTATGCCTAAACATTTCTCTTCTAATATCTTTATACAAAGCAGTCATTGACGCATAGGCTTCAAAACAACCTTTTCTACCACAAGAACATTTTCTTCCGTTTAATTGAATTGTCGTATGCGATAATTCGCCAACAGCAGAACAATTTGACGGGATAGGTTTTTTATTTAGTATGATTCCACAACCTATACCCGTGCCGATAGTAATTAGAACTGAATTATCGTAATTTTTAGATGCGCCGAACGCACTCTCCCCCAAAGCTGCGCACATAGCGTCGTTTTCAAGTTCTAAATTTAAATTATATCTTCTTAAAAAAAGTTCCTTTAAATTCACACCTTTAAAATCAAGGTTGTTTCCATACGATACTTTCCCTGTTTTTTTATCAAAAATACAAGGAACACCTATTCCACACGCTTTAATTGATATCTTTTGCGCTTTGCATTTTTCTAATACTCTATCAATAAGTGTAAAAAGTGTATCTGTCGCACTAGCACGCACTTTCTCTCTGTCTGAAAAAGCAATGTCGCCAAGCGCACTGACAACTCCGCACTTGATAGACATACCGCCAACGTCAATACCTAAATAATAATTCATTAAACTCATTGCCTGCCGTACTATGTTTTTACTTAACGTTATTCAAGATTTCTAAAATATCTTGTCTTAAACTTTCATCTTTTTCACTCACTAAAAGTTTATTAGCCTTTTCAATCATATAAGTTTGGTTAATTTTTTTAGGCTCTCCCAACAACTTTTGAGCGTTATCGTAAAATATTTTACGAAGAATATTGCTTTCTAAATTTATGCCTTTATATTTTTGTTTAGCGTAAACGTGTTCAGTATTGGTCGTAAAGAAATTTTTGACAAAATTAGTGCGCGAATAAACAGCCTCCGTCCATTCTTCGTCAGAAACAACGGGCGGAATAGCATAAAAATCCGTACCGTACACAATTCTATCTTGATAATCTTCAAAAAACCTGTGCCATTCGTCCCATTTTTCAAGCATATTAAAATACTGCTCCCCACCTGGCGTTGTGTCAAGCATAGTATTAGGATAATCGTCCAAGAATTTTTTCGCTTGATTTATATCGTAAGTCAAAAACCCAAAATGTGCAAGCGTCAATTTAAGTTTGGGGTGTTTATCCATTATAGAATTAACTTCGTCGTGCAACTGTTGTTTGGTCGGATAAGAAGAGTCGCAATAACGCCCCATTTTCAAAGCGTAAACATCAACCTTTGATATATCCCAATTTTCTACGGGGTTAGCAATATGCATAGTTATAGGAATTTGATTTTCTTCCATAAAAGAATAAAATCTTTCGTAAACGTTATCGTTTAAGGGAATATCCATAAATTTTCTTAAAAAAGGATACCCTTCTAACATTTTTAAGCCGTCATACCCGTTAGAAAAATACTCTTCAACCTGACTTAGATACAACTTGCTTTTCTCATTAACGTCCATTTCAGTTTGCGAATGTTCTAACCCAGCATAAGCGTATGCGTTAGGTGAGAATTTATATTTTAAGTATAACCCTTTAATATTTTGCAAATGGTCAAAACTCATCGTTCCTTGGTGGTTGTCGTGAGGCAAACTTAAAAATGCCATTTTTGACATATTAACCATTTCAAACTCTTTTTTGAAAAGTTTTACCGTATCTTTGAGCGAATTTTCGAGCGAATAATGCAAATGAGAATCAAAAAACTTATACATTATTAATATAACTCTCCTTGAATAAACAATAGCGTAAAGCACGCCGACCAGTTAAAGTCAACGATAGAGTGGGTTTGTTTTCTCCAATCAGGAACTTTTCTTGCCTTGCCCTTTCTATCGCACAAATAAGGAACTATCTTATTTGCAGAATCAAAGAATTCAAAAATAGCACCCGTCTTTTTATACCATTTGTTTACTGCAAACAGCGTCTTTTCTTTAAGTTCGGTTGCCAAATCATCGTAACCGTACTTCATTAAACCGTTAATAATAAAGTAGTTCAAATTAAGCCAAACACCACCCCTCCACATATCGTTAGAATAAGTCGGGTGATTTTTAGCGATAGTAGAAAGTGGCAGTTCTGTCCACAATAAATTTTCATCTATTAAAGTTTTAACCATTTTAGATGCCATTTCTTTTGTTGGAATACCTGCAAACAATGGCAGGAAACTAGTTGGCGTTAAAACCTTTGTAAGTGTACCGTCAAATAGCCTGTCAAAATACGCACCTACTTGGTCGTCAAACATTAAAGAGTTTATCTTATCTTTTAACGTTTCAAAATAATCTTCCCAATACTTTGCTCTTTCTTTATTGCCTAACTCACGATAAATTTTTGCAAGATAACTTGCATCGCGTGCAGCAAAAGTAGAGAAGTCAATTGCGTCCATTTCATTATCAAAGTCAAATCTAGGCGAATTATCAAGTCCCGATTCGCCACACTTACAAATTAAAGAATCAGGCTCGGTAAACCATTCTAGCAAGCCGTTATTGTTTTTATCACGGTTTTTAATATCCCACGTTAAATACTTATCAAGAGCGCCAACGTGTTTTTTAAGGAAAGACAAATCCTTAGTTTTTTGATAAACTTCCCAAACACCCCAAGCAATAACTTGCGGTTGCGTAACGTCAGAACAATCGACGGGGTTCATCATATGTGGCATAAAACCGTCTTCGTGAATTTGCGATAAAATAGAATTGATACAATCCTTTGCAAGTTCTTGATTATAATTAACTATTGCAAGTGCGTGAAACACACTGTCCCAAAGCCACATATTTCTATGCGGAACTCTATCGGGAGTTGTCCACATACACGGAATTTTACCTTCGGGCGAATGGACGTTGACCTTGTTAATAGATAAAGCCTTGTAATATAGTCTTTCGTATCTTTTATCTTTGCATTTGGGCATTTTGCGATAGTAATCGTATCTAACTTCTTTTAACTTTTCAACGTCAGCGTTGATATTAAAATTTGCTCCGCTCCTTGCCTCAGTATAACTTAAAGAGTGATGAATAGAAAACTTATACAACCCGTTCTCTTGCGATAAAACTACTCCAAACGCATCGTCATCGTTATAAAAAACGTCAACGTTCCAAGATTTTTTATACTTTAATTTTTTTTCACCAGTGATGACAGGCTTAACGGGCGAATAACCCACAAGCGTATCACAATCGGCAAAGGTAATGAAAAAATCACCGTCTTGTGTTTTTGCGTCAATAAAATCGCTCATTACCGCATTGAACTTTATTCTGCCTTTAATCGGGAAGATAACTTTTACCCATCTTTTAAGTTCAAACCTTATCCCTATTTTTTTAGATGTTAAAGTTCCCACAAAATCGTGCACATATCTATTATTTCCATCAATACCAGAAAAACCGAAGAGTTGACCATATCCCCAAATATTATTTAATCTCATTGCAAGTCTCCTAATAAAAAAGTAGTAAAGCGTATTCTATTATATAAGTTGTATATTCCCAACAACTGAAAAATCATTATCTTGTTTTGCATCAGTTGCAAAGACAACGCTTGGGAAATTTTTTCCACCAATGCCCAACTGAACTTCGTATTCTCCTAAGGGCAAACTTTCAGGAAGTTTCACGTTGATTTTTTCGGTATATTTGCCCGATATCCACTTGCGGATATCAATATTAGTTTCAACATCAAATGAGAAGTTGCCGTTTTTAAAGCGCAAATATAGCGGTATTTTATGATATATAGGCGCAACGCCAACGTTATCAACAGTAAACTTAATCGTGAAATCTTTATTATAGTTTACTTGCTTAGGAATTTCCACTTGGTCGATTACAAAATGGTACCCCATTTTAGCGACCCACGCATCAATCTTATCTTTCCACTCAAAAGGAATAGGTAACGACTTAGCGTTAAAGGTGCTTATATGCCAAGAAAGAAGCGTTTCGATAACTTTATCTAAATCCCAACCTTTACGCTTCCATTCACCAAGCCACCAGAACGACTCAAAAGAGATATGCCCCTTTTTCCAAATATCGCCCATTCTTTTAACGTTAGGCGGAAGAGTTTCATAAGTTAAACTTGGCTGACCAACGCAGTCAGCACGCCAACCAACGTCATATTTTTCGTTAAAATATTCCACCGTCCAAGGCGTGTTTACTTGACCTATTAATAGAGTATTTTTAAACACGTCTGTAAAAACGTCAATATAGTTAAAAATTTGTTCTTTGGTAAACAACTTAACGTGGCTACCTTCACCCCAAGAACCAGGATATGAAACGTCCATAAAAGCAAGCGTAGGGTCAGAGTCAAACCTTTCGCCAAAAGCCCGAACTGCCCTTGCAAAGTAGTCTAAGAACTTAGGGTCACTAGGGCAATCTTTTACACGCATACCAATCGGGCGTTTAGGGCAATCAATTTTTTCTTTAAGCCAATCGGGAACGTCATCAGTTTCACGAGTGCTGTGTTGCATTAAGCGGAACATAACGGTCTGCCCACTTTTTCTTGCTTTATCTAAAATATCTTCAATAAAAGCATAGTTGTATTCATTTTCAACAGGCTCAAACTCTTTCCATAAAATTCTAATATACACAACTGAACAATCAGGGTAATAACCTTGTGCCCTACCCTTTTGCTCAACGTAAGCAGGGATAGGGTAACACTCAACGTGCTCAGTTTCAGTAAAGTTGTTTTCGGGCTTAACGATTAAGTCAGAATACAATTCTTCATTGTTAAAATGCTGAAAACTTGTAAAGCCTATATATGGATTTTGCTTAGATTCTAATTTGTATGCGTATTTATAAATTTTCATAATCGCTCCTTGACTTGCTACACAATCTATAATACAATAAAAAACAATTAAAAAACAAGCCGTTTAGTTAAAATAAAATTTTACCTAACGGCTTATTAAATTAAAATTTTGCTAAAAATTCATCAGCGTGCGGAATGTATTGTTTAGTATTTTCAACCATTTCGGTAAACAACGCTTTTGCCTTGTCTAATGGAAGAGAAACTAACGGGTCGTTTACGAACGCTTCAAAAACTCTTTCATAGTCAAAATTTACGCAAGCATCAACGACAACTTCTTGTTCACGAGAAATTCTGCTGATTAAACTGATAACTTCTTCTGGCAATTCATCTGCGACAACAGGAATAACCCTACCCGAACGGAAAACGGCGTTGGTTTCAACAACAACGTCCTTTGGAAGTTGCGCCATTTGTCCACGGTTAGGAAGATTAACGTTGGTAACCAACTCTTGAAGTCCTAAGATAGCCTTTATTTGTTGAATGCCTTCTTCACCGGTATCGGATAACTTTAACACTTCTTCTCTTTTATATAATTTTTCAGCACAAATTAAACGTTCGCTTAAATCTTTAAGCCTATAATCAACGTCGGTTAAAGCAAATTTCCATTCTTCAACTTGTTCGGGGCTATCTAAATACCAAGTTCTTGGGCAGAACTCAGCAAGGTGCCTATCGCCAGCGGCAGCAATAACGCCGTAGCGCTTAAACAAATCGAATTTAACCTTGTTACTAGTCTTAAAAGCGCTGTTAATTCTATGTTCAGATTCGTCAAGGTCAAAACCATCTATGTAATTCTTTTGAACAAAATCTTTATATAAAGGCATTAAATCAATATTTTGATATCTTGCAGAAGAAACCCAAGTAAAGTGGTTTACACCAGCAACATCAACGGCAATTTCTGCCCTGTTTGCTTTAATGCCATATTTTTCATTTAAAATATGTGCCAAAATTCTTTGCGTTGTAAATACTTCGTGACAACAACCAAACGCTTTAATAGACGGATTGGCTTTGTATAAAGTTCTTGTACACATTGTCATAGGGTTGGTGTAGTTTATAACCCAAGCGTTCGGGCAATATTCCCCTATTGCTTTTGCGTACTCTGCATAAATAGGAATGGTACGCATAGCCCTAACGATACCACCAGGACCGGTTGAGTCGCCAACAGGCTGATAAATACCGTATTTTTCGGGGGAGTGAACGTCAGAACGCATTTCTTCAAACGTTCCAGGTAAAATAGACATTACTACAAAGTCTGCATCTATCAATGCTTCTTTCAAAGAGCTTACTGCTATGTATTTATGCTTGCCTACAACGTCGTCTCTCAGCGCAAGGTCGTTTCCTATCGACTGATTCATTTTAGAAGCATCGTTATCAATATCATACAAATAAATTTTAGCAGTGAAAGAGTCTTCCTTTGCTAAGTCAATCATAAATGCCTTAGCCCAACCCCTTGAACCACCGCCAATATATGTAATTTTAACGTCTGTATTTTTCATTACTAGTCCTTCTTATAATAATTTTATTTACGGCATTGCCGTCCATATTGCTATGGACAGCAACACCATAAAGTTCGTTTGTTAAAAGTTATTTAACGATTTGAATTGGAGAAATATAGATTGACGGTCCTTCTGTGCTTGCCATCATATTAGCAGCCCAAGGCATAGCAAGTATAAACTGTCCATCAATAAATACTTGGTCGTAGCAATCAATTAAGTCTTGTATTGAATACTCTATTGTCTGCCATTTTGATGGGTGAACACCTCTGTTTTCCGCATCAAAATTTGTAAAACATTGCATATTTGCACGACTTATACCATAAGCAACGTTTGTATTAATAACTTTCATCGTTGTATCAGTTTTAAGTTTATCAAAATCAAGTTTACAAGTCCTTATTTGATAGCTAGTATCTTGTGTGCTATATCTATCAACAATCACATCAAACGTTAATGTAGTATAACCAGCATTATCTAATATTGTTAACACATCTTTTGTTAAAGCAGATAAGTCAACTTTCATAATAATGCTTCTTTGTTGTGGGTCAGCATTGGTGATGTCAAACGCAAAGTTATAAGTTTTGCCATCGACAACTTCACCGGCTTCGTTATATTCGGCAGTAATAGCATCAACACCATCTGTTCCAAATCTAAACACGTCTGAGCCAGCATTCAAATTAGGATAGGTTGTAGCTATTGGTTTTGACAAATGGAAGTCATATTGTGATGCTTCACTTACTAAGTTGGTAAGGTCAATATTAAGTCCTTCAAGAGGGTCAGGATATCCAAGACTAATATCCCCAACCCAAATATTAAAGGTATCCAAATCAGTACCACTATTACCACCATAAGTAAAGGCGTTTCCGTCAGCATCTACCCTTTGGTTAGTAAAGAATATTAGACTACCTAAATTCTTGGGATAGGTCGGGCTACCGTATTCATCGGACCAGTTTCTCATAGCGGTCCAGTTGCTCAAAAGAGTTGTAAGTGGCACGCTAACCTTAGTCCAAGCGTTAGGTTGTATAGGTCCAAGACATTCAGCTGTTGCTTGACTTTCTAAACCATTTTTATAAACGCCACCGTTATTAGAACCATTACCGTGTAAGCCAAGTTGCTTTTCACCACCATTTGCAGTTCCCAATACTTTGAAACTGAAAGTTAACTCAGGCACATTATCTGGGTCTTCAAGCAATTTTTCATAGTATTCTTTGCTGTGAATTGATAAAATAGTAAAACTACCGTGAATCGGATTAGTCACCCTGTCTTTATCAATATAATTCAACTTGATATAATCGCCCGTGTGTCCTTCATCATTTAAGGTTTCAATAGAAACTCTTTCATTTGCGTCAAGGCTAGCACCTTTCCACGCAGTGATTTTCATATAATCTTGTGCGGTAGCAACATCGTTCCATACAAATTCAGTTGAAGTTGCATCATAAGAGTCAAACTTAACGCTAACTACATCACCACTGCCATAAGTTGCTTGAATTTCATAAACACCGTCAAGTTTGGTTAAATCAAGTTTACCGTCAGTAACGTAATCATTTAAAGTTACAGCAACTTTTTTATCAGCTATTGGATTTGCGTAGTCTCCTTCCCCTGCATTATAGCCATAGGGTTTATTGGGGTTTTGGTCTGTGTATTCGGCATCTGATGCGTCCCAAATAACTTTGTTCAAAACGTAAGAAGTTGCATTTGGGAATGCTGTTTTATAGTCAAACGTAGCGCCTTCACTATTATCAACAAGACCTAAATTTTCTTGATAATAATAGAAATTCAATGCTGTTCTGCCGTTAGCATATAAAGTATCTTCTGCCTTAGAAATGGCTTCGTTAAGAACGTAACCGACATAAGTAGTTATTGCATCTGCTGAAACAGTTTCGCCAATTTGAATTGTATCATCAGTTGTAGAACTTTGTGCCAATTCATAAGTACCGTCGATATTCATTTTGTAGTGGTTTACTGTTGCGGAACTTGTAATTCCCTTAATATATCTGTCGTAAAGGAAAGTTCTGTCGTCATCAGTAAGGTCGTTCTCTAAGTCTGCGTGTGCCATTTGAGCGAC
>JAZNFN010000185.1:0-5103 GCA_045576035.1 Christensenellaceae bacterium | reverse complement strand
GTAGGCGTTGGCTTTTTTGTATTCGGTTTAATAATAAACCACAAAAAATTAACAAAAATTATTATAACACATACAAAATTTATTGATGTACAATAAATGTATAATTGTAAATTAATTAAGAGTTTACCATTATATAAAGTTTATATAAAAGGAGATTTTATTTATGGAAAAGACAAAGATAGGTTTTCTCCCATTAAGTTGGGATGCGTGGGACCATTTTGGTTGGTCGGAGGTTATCCGTGACCGTTGTGTTAAATCGCTTGAAAAATTGCCGGGTGTTGAATGGGTTATTCCGTCAAAAGAGATGACGGGCAACGGGTGTGTTCAAGATTGGAATCAAGCCGAAGCCGTTGCAAAATTATATAAAGAACAAAATATTCGTGCGCTTGTTGTTGGGAATATGAATTTTGGAATGGAAACGGCGCTTGGCATAATTTTAAACTCTTTGCCTAAAAATCTTCCGTTATTACATTTTACTGCAAAGGCAGACACGTTTAAAGAAGGCGGAGTTCGTTCTTCGGATACTTGGTGTGGTGCATTTATGGCTAACGCTGCAATAAAGCGCCGTGGTTGGAATTACGTTCATATTAATTCGTGCTGGCCGGAAGACCAAAAATTCCTTGATAAAGTTGAAAGTTTTATTCGTGGCGTAAATGCGATTGAAGGTTTTTGCGGTGCACGCATAGGTCAGTTAGGACCACGCCCCACCCTTTTTGAATCACAACCCTTTAACGAACAGTTAATGGAAAAGAAATTTTCTCAACTTATAGTCCCTATTGACGTAGGAACAATTTTTGGTAAGCTTGACTCTATCAAGGAAGACGACCCAAGAGTTTTAAAAATAGTTAAAGAAATACACGCAGGCGCAAATTGTAGTGCTTGTTCAGAATGTGGCATAAACACCATTGCAAGATTTGAAGTAACGCTAGAAGAAATTTATAAAGAAAATGGGCTTGACTGCATGGGTGCAATGTGTTGGTCGGCACTTCAGGAACGTTACGGCATTGCCGCTTGCTCAACGTTCGGTAGATTAAACGACAAAAAAATTCTCACGGCGTGTGAAATGGATACGCTTGGCGCACTCACTATGCTTGCTATGTTCCACGCATCTTTGGGTAATGAAGTTCCTAACTTTATCGACTTTACCGAACTTCACCCCACACAGCCTAACGCTTGGCTTGCTTGGCACTGCGGGGCGGCGGCACCAAGTCTTTGCAAGGAAGGTTGTCAAAAAGACCTTATCGAAAACGCACAACTCAAACAGTGGAGTGACAGTGCATACGGCGTATTACAATTTAAACTTAAACCTGGGAAAGCAACGTTTGCACGCCTTGTTGAATACGACGGCGAATATACGATGTTTATCGGCACGGGTGAAGTTACTGATATGGAACCTGCAACGACGGGAACTTACGGTTGGGTTAAGGTAAACGACGTGGACGATTGGGAAACAAAAATGATGGAAGCAGGCATCACGCATCACGGCGTAATGATTTACGACGACAAGGTGGCAGATGCGTTAGAAATGTTCTGTAAATATCTTGGTATACGTGCAGTTAGAGCAGACTAATTAACGGAGTATAAATTATGCCAAAAACAATGTTTGTCGACCCCAAAAAATTGACGGCTTGCGACAAGATAACCTTAAAAGATATACCCGTCAACGCTTACGATAAGACTATGGCGGATGAACTTAATAACTTTACAAAAGAACAACTTATCGGGCTTTACCGTGATATGTCCATTTTAAGACACTTTGAAGAAATGCTTGACGGCATAAAGAAAAACGGCGTTTATAAAGGTGTAAATTTTCAGTATGGTGGACCGGCGCACTTAGCCATAGGGCAAGAAGCCGAAGCGGTGGGACAAGCGTTTTTGCTTGACAAAGACGACTTTATTTTCGGTTCTCACCGCAGTCACGAAGAAATTATAGCAAAAGGTCTTTCGTGCATTGACAAAATGACCGACAAAGAACTTTTGGATATAATGGAAAACTATGCAGACGGAAAGTTGTTTTCAATATTAAAACAAAGCGTTACTGCCCCTGACGTTAAAACGCTTGCTACTTATTATTTACTATATGGTATTTTGGCTGAAATTTTCGGCAAAGAAGTTGGGTTTAACAAAGGGCTTGGTGGGTCGATGCACACCTTTTTTATCCCGTTTGGAATATTTCCCAACAATGCCATCGTCGGTGGTTCGGCAGACATTGCCGGTGGTGCGGCACTGTTTAAGAAAATAAATAGAAAATCGGGCATTACTATTGCCAACGTTGGCGACGGTTCTTGCAGTTGCGGTCCCGTTTGGGAAGCAATGAATATGGCGGCAATGGAACAATACGTTTCGTTGTGGGATGAAGATGTGCGTGGGGGATTGCCCGTTTTATTCCACGTTTCAAACAACTCTTATGCCGTAGGCGACCAACCTTCTGGCGAAACGATGGGGCACGGTATGCTTGCTAGAATAGGTGCGGCTATTAATCCCGACCAAATGCACGCAGAAAGGATAAACGGATATGACGTTCTTGCCGTAATAGACGCTTATCGCAGAAAACTTCCACTTGTTCGCAGTGGCAAAGGTCCAGTGCTATTAGACGTTGTAACGTATCGCTACTCTGGGCATTCTCCGTCTGACGCAGGCGCTTATAGAACAAAAGAAGAACTTACGGCGTGGAAAGATATAGACAGTATTGAAGTTTACGGAAAAAAACTTATTGAAGCAGGGTTATGCACCCAAGAACAATTAGATAAAATCCAAGACGATTGTGATAATATGGTGGTTGAAATATTAAAACTTACCGTGGACGAAAAAAAGACACCGTATCTTGATTTAACCACTCACCCCGAAAAACTTGAAAGCGTTATGTTTTCTTCTTTGCGCAGGGAAAAAATGGAAGACCGTCCGTGCGAATACTCTATATTAAAAGAAGAAAACCCAAGACTATTGAGCATTAAAAAGAAAGAAAGGTATGCTTATAATGAAAAAGGTGAAAAACTTTCACCAAACCGAACTTTGCAATTAAGGGAAGCAATGTTTGAAGCATTGCTTGACGGATTTTACCGTGACCCAACGTTAATCACCTATGGCGAATGCGCAAGGGATTGGGGCGGAACGTTTGCAGTAAACCGTGGACTTATGGAAGCAATGCCTTATCACAGAGTGTTTAATGCGCCTATATCGGAAGCCGCACACGTAGGATATGCCGTCGGTTATGCGATGGCAGGCGGACGATGCGTAATAGAACTTATGTATTGTGACTTTTTGGGACGTGCGGGTGACGAAGTGTTCAACCAACTTGCGAAGTGGCAAGCAATGAGTGCGGGGATACTAAAAATGCCCGTAGTGTTAAGGGTTTCAATCGGTGCAAAATACGGTGCACAACACTCACAGGATTGGACGGCAATGTTTGCGCACGTTCCTGGACTAAAAGTGGTTTACCCCGTAACGCCTTACGACTGTAAAGGACTACTTAACAGTGCGCTTACAGGCACTGACCCCGTTATATTTTTAGAAAGTCAAAAAATATATGACGTTGGGGAACAGTTTAATAAAGATGGTGTTCCTAATGAATATTACGAAGTCCCGATTGGCGAACCCGACGTTAAGCGTGTAGGAAAAGACCTTACTATTTTGACCATAGGACCGTCTTTATATAAGGCGATTGATGCAGCGAAAGAGTTATACGAAAAATACGGTCTAGAAGCCGAAGTTATTGACGCAAGGTCAATCGTGCCGTTCAACTACGAACCGGTACTGCAATCGGTTAAAAAGACAGGTCGAATAATAATCGTTGGCGAAGCGTGCTCACGCTGTTCGATAATGTCTGAAATGGCTAGTCAAATAACGCTTATGGCGTTTGACTATTTGGACGCACCGCCCGTGGTTGTTGGGTCAAAAAATTGGGTTGCACCGTTAGGTGTGCAGGAAGAAGCGTACTATCCACAAGTTTCAACCATTTTAGATGCGGTAGACCAACTTATAGTACCACTAAACGAAAGAGAAAGAAAAAACAATTTATCAACAGCGGAAACTATCCGCAAAAATAAACTTGGTGTATAAAGGAGAAAATTATGAACTTAAAAGGTAAAATTTGCGCTATTACAGGCGCAGGGAGCGGAATCGGCGAAGTCGCTGCAAAAAAGTTTGCAGAATACGGAGCAACCGTGCTAATTTTAGAAGTCAGTGCAGAGTCGGGCGAAAAGACGGCTTTGGAAATTAATCAAGCAGGGGGAAAAGCAAAGGTCTATCAAGTAGACGTTTCCGACCACGTAGCAGTTAAAAAAGTATTCGACCAGATAGATGCTGAATTTGGCAAACTTGACGTGCTTTACAACAACGCTTCGGTATTTTGGGGCAAGAAAGACAATCGTATAGATAAAGTTGACGTTGATGTTTTTGAACGTATTCTTAAAATCAATCTTTTTGGGTTGATGTATTGTTCTAAATATGCAATCCCACTTTTGAAAAAGGCGGGCGGTGGAAGTATAATCAACACGTCGTCAAGCGCAGGGGTTGTAGGCGTTCCGCAATGCGACTCTTATACCGCATCAAAGGGTGCAACCATATCGCTTACACGTTCTATGGCGGTTGAATATGGACCGTTTAATATTCGTACTAACTGTATAGCGCCTTGTTCAATAATGACGCCGATGGTTTATGAAAGCAATCTTAACGACCCCAACTTTGACGAAGAAAAGTTGTTGAACGTAGATATGCCGTTGCGCAGATGGGGAACGTCGGAAGATATTGCTAACGTAGCGGCGTTCCTTGCAAGCGATGAGGGTTCATATATGAACGGTGCAATCTTGGTTGCCGATGGTGGTATTACCGTGCACGTTCGTGAAGGAAAAAAAGAAGTAGACTAAATTTTATGTATAACAGCCAACACTTTGCCTTTCGTTGCAAGGTGTTGGCTGTTTAAAAGTTAAAACGCCTTGTAAATAAAAACGATTTGTAAGTTGTAGATTATTGGGCGGTTAAACGTTGTTTTAGGTAAAATAAAAAAATTTTGCAAAAATTTAAAAACTTTATAAAAAACAGTTTACAAAATCAAAGTATATATATATAATAGTTGCAGTCAGCGTTACTATTAGCAAAAAATAA
>JAZNFN010000184.1:0-4555 GCA_045576035.1 Christensenellaceae bacterium | reverse complement strand
CCACTGGACATTTTAGTCCTTTGGACAAATTTGATAAATCAAATTTTCTCCTAATTCGAATCCACAAAAAAATCTAGATAAAAAGAAAGGAGAGATACATATAATCGTATCTCTCATTTTGGTGGGAAGGGGTGGATTCGAACCACCGAAGTCGCTGACGACAGATTTACAGTCTGTTCCCTTTGGCCACTCGGGAACCTTCCCAAATATGGAGCTGGTGACTGGAATCGAACCCGCAACCTGCTGATTACAAATCAGCTGCTCTGCCAGTTGAGCTACACCAGCAAAGTAAACTTGGTGCCTCGGGGCGGAATCGAACCACCGACACAGGGATTTTCAGTCCCTTGCTCTACCTACTGAGCTACCGAGGCATACAAGTTTTCTTTTGAAAATGCTTGTAAAACTTACAAGCATTTTCATTGGCGACCCGGAAGGGGCTCGAACCCTCGACCTCCAGCGTGACAGGCTGGCGTACTAACCAACTGTACTACCGGGCCAAATAAATTATTGGTGGGGCTTCACGGACTCGAACCGCGGACCAATCGGTTATGAGCCGACCGATAACCTACTGAGCTAAAGCCCCTTAAACGTCATAACAACAATAAAGTGTTTTGCAATGATGGTCGGGGTGAAGAGACTCGAACTCCCGACCCCATGGTCCCAAACCACGTGCGCTACCAACTGCGCTACACCCCGTTCATTCACAACGCCTTAATATACTATAATAATTTAGAAAAAAAGTCAACAGTTTTTCACTAGTTTTTCAAAAATTTTTTAATGTTTTTTATTTTTTATTTTTTTGACAAAACTTTATCGATATTTACCTTTATTGACAATATTTTTCTTATGAATAATGTTATTCTTAAATGCGTAGCGATTAAGGAGTGTTATATGGAAATTAAATATAAAAAGACATTGTCGGCGCTTACGGTGTATGTATACGGCGAGCTTGATGAATGTTCGGCATCTAATGCCAAAATAATTTTGGATAAACTTTTGATGGATAACTTAAACTCAAATAAAGTTGTATTTGATTTATCGGGGTTATCGTTTATGGATAGCACGGGGATAGGACTATTGATAGGAAGATATAAAAAGTTAAAACAATTAAATATTCCTTCATACATATCCGGTGCTTCGGTTGGGACGGAAAAAGTAATAGAACTTGCCGGGCTATATAAAATAATGCCTAAATATTAAGGAGTGCTTATGGTAAATAATAAAATGAGAATCCAATTTGATGCAAAATCTCAAAATGAGTCGTTTGCACGAAGCGTAATTGCGTGTTTTGTTTTGCAACTGAATCCTAGCATAGCAGAAGTTTCTGACATTAAAACTGCTGTTAGCGAGGCTGTTACAAACTCAATTGTTCACGGATATAAAAACAGTCAAAGTGGTGAAATAACAATGGAGGCTACTTTGGGCCAAGACGTAATACATATTAATATATATGACAATGGTATAGGTATAAACGACGTAGACAAAGCCTTAGAGCCTTTTTATACTACCTGTCCGGAAGATGAACGCTCAGGTATGGGATTTTCAATTATGCAAAGTTTTATGGACGAAGTTAAGGTTGTTACTAAAAAAGGGTGTGGCACTAAGGTTTATATGGCTAAAAAAATTAAAACTAATGCGTAAGGGGCGAAATGTTAAATCAAGAACTATTACTTGATTACATAAGAAAAGCTAAGAATGGTGATGAAAGCGCAAAGAAAATAATTTTTGAGAATAATTCACCATTAATAAAAAGTATAATTAGACGTTTTAAGAATAAAGGTGTTGAATATGATGATTTGTATCAAATTGCGTGTATAGGGTTTCTTAAAGCGATTAACAATTTTGACGAGAGTTTTGGTGTCAAATTTTCAACTTATACAGTTCCTATGGTTATAGGTGAGATTAAACGTTATATTCGTGATAACGGGGCGATAAAGGTATCAAGAACGCTTAAAATTCTTGCAAATAAAATAAATCGCTTTGTTGACGAGTATCAACTAAAACACAATGATTCGCCAACTGTTGAACTAATAGCAAAAGAATTTAATATTACAGCAGAAGAGGTTGTAATTGCAATGGATAGTTCAAAAATGCCACTTTCAATATATGAAAAGTTTGACGACGAGGAAGAGGGGCAAGAGCTGATTGAAAAAATTTCATACGTTGACGAAGAAGAAACCACCTTAAACAAAATCCATTTAAGTGGTATTATAGAAAGTTTAGATGAAAGAGAAAAAAAGGTTATAATATTAAGATATTTTAGAGATAGAACTCAGAGTGAAATTGCGGAAAGTCTAGGAGTTTCGCAAGTTCAAGTATCAAGACTAGAAAGCAAAATAATTGAAAAAATACGGCTAAAATTTTAGTCGTGTTTTTTGTATATTAAAAATTTTTAAGCTCATATTAAGTTTATGAGAAAACTAAAAGAATTTGAACTTTTAAGGACTAATGACGAGCGTGAAATTTTAATAAAAAACTTTTCAAAAAAGGAAATAAAAAATGAAAACTTCTAAAAACTGCGAAAACAAAAACTATTTACAATATGTCAAGGGAATTTCCCCCAAAACTAATCAAAAACGTTCATTAATTCACGCTTTTTGCGTGGGGGGATTAATTTGTATGATAGGTCAAACTTTTAGGTATTTGCTTGAATTTGGTTTAGGTCTGTCGGGTGATGAGCTTTCTTCGTTTGTATCAATGATTATGATATTTTTAGGCTCTTTTTTAACCGGACTTGGTATATATGATAGAATTGGGAAATTTGCTGGTGGTGGGTCAATAGTACCGATTACGGGTTTTGCAAACTCGGTAGTTTCACCTGCGATGGAGTTTAAGACTGAGGGCTATATTTATGGCACAGCTGCAAAAATGTTCGTGGTTGCTGGACCGATTATAGTTTTTGGTATCGCAAGCAGTGTTTTGGTTGGAATATTATATTTTATAGGATTTAGGATATTTTAATGAAAAGGACTATTTATTTTAAAAATAAACCTGTAATCATAGGAGCGTCGTCAATCGCTGGACCAAAAGAGAGTGCTGGCAGTATTTCTAACTATATTGACGTTAAACTTAAAGACGATATGTATGGTGAAGACACGTTTGAAAAGGCGGAGAGCAGAATGCTTTTTACTGCGATAAAAAATAGTATGATTGACGCATCGAAAGACGAAGATAAAATAGATGCTATAATATCTGGCGACTTATTAAATCAAATTATTGCATCTACATTTTCTGCACGAAACTTTAAGTGCGGTTATCTTGGTGTATACAATGCTTGTGCTACCTTTACTGAGGCGCTAACAGTGGGGGCAACGCTAATTGACGGAAGATATATGTCTAACGTTATTTGCGCTACAAGCAGTCATTTTTCGTCTGCTGAAAGACAATATCGATATCCATTAGAATTAGGCTGTACAAGACCACCACAATCACAATGGACGGTAACAGGTGCAGGTTCTTGCGTTTTATCGATAGATGGTGTAGGACCTAAAATTAGCGCTTCTACCATAGGTAAAGTTGTTGACTACGGAGTTGTTGACGCAAACAATATGGGCGCTGCAATGGCACCTGCGGCTTGCGATACACTGTATACACACTTTATGGACACAGGGCTTTATCCAGAGACTTACGACCTTATAGTTACGGGGGATTTAGGAACGTTGGGGTCGAGAATATTAAAGGATTTAATATGGGAAAAAGGCTTTGATATTGAAAAACAACACGTTGATTGTGGAGAATTAGTTTATAATTTATGTGAAAGCGAATATCAAGGTGGTAGTGGTGCAGGGTGTAGTTCACTTGTATTTAGTTCATTTTTATATAACAAATTAAAAAAGAAACAATACAAAAAGATTTTGCTTATTGCAACAGGTGCGTTGCTTTCTTCCGTTTCTGCTCAGCAAGGAGAAAGCATACCAGGTATTGCACACGCTGTTGTTGTGGAGGGATAATGTTAGTTGAAATATTATTAATGTATTTAAAAGTATTTTTTGTTGGTGGCGCTATTTGTACTATCGCTCAAATTTTGATAAACTACACAAAGATAACTTCGGGCAGAATACTTGTTTATTTTTTACTTGCAGGGGTGTTTTTGCAATCGGTGGGATTGTATCAGTATTTAGTTGATTTTGCGGGAGCAGGTGCAACCGTGCCTATTTGTGGATTTGGGTACTTGCTTGCTGACGGAGCAATAAAAGGTGCGAAAATAAGTTTGTTTAAGGCGATTACGGGCGGAATTACGGCAGCAGGAATGGGTATTACTGCCGCAATAGTATTTGGGTATATATTTGCACTAATTTTTAAATCAAAGTCTAAAAAGAATTAAATATGAATAAAATTTAATATGATAGAATGTACCGAAAATTATATATGGTATAAAAAACGCCGCAAAAACAGATTAAAGCGGTGTTTTGTTTTTGTGTTAATTATATGTATTGTTTTTTCAATGTTCTATTATTATAAAACTGCTGTATGTGACCAAATTATTAAGATTTCAAACGATTATACTTATACATATTGCACTGAATCAGTAAACTCTACGGTATTTAATAGTTTA
>JAZNFN010000183.1:0-4715 GCA_045576035.1 Christensenellaceae bacterium | reverse complement strand
AAGTGTTTGAAATTATATTATGTATAATATAATAAAAAAATTACCCAACGTGCTTTTAGGTGTGTTAGGTAATTTTAATCAATAATTTAATTATTCTTGCTCTGTAATCGCATTTTCTATAATGGATAAAAGGTCTTCTTTGCCGTAACCTGTTTCTGCACTTGTTGCAGTAATATCTGCAAATCCCACACGAAGTGAAGTTGCAATCTCTTTTACCCTTGGCTTAATTTTTGTTTTACCAAGTTTATCCGCTTTGGTTGCGACAATCGCAAACGGCACTGCATAGTGATAAAGATAATTTATCATCATCTTATCGTCGGACGTTGGTTCGTGGCGTATGTCCACAAGCGATAAAAGTAAAGATATTTTTTGAGTAGCAAGGAAACTTTCTAAAAGTTCACCCCACTTTTTCTTTTCTTCCTTACTTACCTTAGCAAAGCCGTACCCTGGTAAGTCTGCAAGCACGAAATCGCCAAAGTCAAAGTAGTTTATAAGCCTTGTTCTTCCTGGCGTTACAGAAGTTTTAGCAAGTTTTTTTCTATTTGCAAGCATATTTATAAGCGAACTCTTACCCACGTTAGACTTACCTGCAACGGCAATAATGGGTTTATCCGTCTTGTAAAACTTATCGCTACTTGCAACGCTTGTTATAAATTCAGCAACTTTAATTTTCATCTTTCACCTTAAAACCTTATCGCAACTTTAAATACGTCGTCAACGTTTTCTGCCGTGATAAAATTAATTTCTTTTCGTATTTCTTTTGGAATATCCACAAGGTCTTTTTCGTTAGTGGCAGGGATTATTATATCCTTTATGCCTAACCTATAAGCAGCAAGTGCCTTTTCTTTAAGTCCACCTATTGCAAGCACCTTTCCACGAAGTGTAATTTCACCCGTCATTGCAACGCTCTTTTTAACAGGCTTACCCGTAAATGCCGATAGGATTGCCGTTGCCATAGTTATACCTGCACTCGGTCCGTCCTTTGGAGTTGCCCCTTCGGGAACGTGTATATGAATGTCGGTTTTTTCAAATACGTCATCGTTTATTTGATACTTTTTAGCATTTGAACGTATAAAACTAATGGCTGCTCGGGCAGATTCTTTCATAACGTCGCCAAGTTTACCTGTAAGCAATATTTCGCCCTTGCCGTGCATTAAACTTACTTCAATGGTAAGCGTTGTTCCGCCTACGCTAGTCCACGCAAGACCCGTACAAGCACCAACTTCGTCCTTGTCTAACGCAATATCACGAAGATGCTTCTTTATCCCTAAATATTCAGGGATTTGCTTTTCGGTTACCGTTTCTTTTTTGCGCCTTGGTTTTTCTGCAACCTTTGTTGCCACCTTTCTTATTACGCTTGCAATTTCACGCTCTAAGTTTCTAACGCCCGCTTCCATAGTATAACAAGTTATAATTTCTTTAATAGCGTCGTCGGTAATCTCTATCTTCTTTTCAGTTAAGCCGTTGTTTTTAAGTTGTTTGGGTATTAAATATTGCTTTGCAATCTGTAATTTTTCTTCGTTGGTGTAACCCGTAAGTTCTATTAATTCCATCCTGTCAAGAAGTGGATACGGAATAGTGTCAACAGAGTTTGCAGTCGTTATAAACATAACTTTTGATAGGTCGAACGGAACTTCTAAATACCTATCCCTAAACGTTGTGTTTTGTTCGGGGTCAAGCACTTCTAAAAGCGCACTAGCAGGGTCGCCGTGAATGTCTGACGATAACTTGTCTATTTCGTCAAGCAAGAACACAGGGTTGTCAGAGCCAGCGTTTTTAAGACCGTTTATAATACGACCTGGCATCGCACCGACGTAAGTTTTTCTATGTCCCCTTATTTCCGCTTCGTCCTTGACACCGCCAAGGCTCATACGCACGAACTTTCTGTTTAATGCCCTTGCAATCGACGTTGCAACCGACGTTTTACCTACACCCGGAGGACCGACAAAACATAGAATAGGACCTTTTATTTGTTTGGTAAGTTGAAGTACCGCAAGGTATTCTACTATTCTTTGTTTAACCTTTTCTAAGCCAAAGTGGTCGCTATCTAAAATTTCCTTTGCTTTAAGTAAATCTTCGGTATCGACAGTGCTATTACCAAACGGCAAGTCCTTAATCCAGTCAAGATAATTTAGTATGATGGAGTAGTCAGGTGACGACGGATTGATTTTATCAAGGCGTGAAATCTCTTTCAATGCCTTTTCTTCAACGTCAAAAGGTAAGTTTTTATCTTTTATTGCCTTGGTTAGTTCGTCAAGTTCATCAGCGTTATCACCAAGTTCTTCGTGGATAGCCTTTAACTGCTCACGAAGATAAAATTCCTTTTGGCTTTTATCAATGCTTTGACGCACTTTGCCCGAAATTTTACGTTCTATTTTAGCAATTTCAAGTTCTTTTGAAAAAAGTTTTTCAAACGCTTTAAGGCGTGCAAGCGTATCGTCTAAAAGCAAGATATTTTGAACGTCTTCTTCCTTAAACGTTACTATTGAAACGGCGTTATCCATAAATTCGTTTACGTTTTTAATGTCGGTAATTGCCGTTATCATCTCTTTTGTAATACGTTTATCCATGATAGCGTACTCATAAAAACTGTTTTTCGCCACACGGAAATACGCTTCAATCTCATTTTCGTTTTCGGGTAAAATATATGGACATTCTACCGCCGTGACGGTAAAAAAGCCTTTCGTATCCAAAAAACTTGTTATTTTTGCACGAGATAAGGCTTCAACGCTCACCTTCATATTGTTTGAGCCTTGAATTTTAACAACCTGCTTTATTCTTGCAATAACCCCCACGCCCAAGATATCGCTCTTTTTGGGATTATCTATAAACGCACTTTTTTGCGGAGCAATAAATATTAAAGAATTATCCGCAACAGCACGGTTAATGGCGTTTATCGAAACTTGCCTACCCACGTCAAAGTTAAGTAGCGTTTTTGGGAAAAGCACTTTACCCCTAAGCGCAATGAGCGGATAAATTTTATTGTCTTCTTGTTTAACTTCAATAACTTTTGTAACTATTTCTTTTTCTTCCATTAATTCACCTATCTTATGTAAAACACGTCAGTCGTTTAAGCAGTATTTTTCTAAAAGTACCTTTACCGGTTTATCCTTAAACGGCACGGTAACTTCATCAGCAACCGCTTTGAGTTCTTCCCTGCCGTCACCAACGGCAACACCGTACCATTCGCCATTTATTAAATCTATATCGTTAGTAGAATCGCCAACTGCTATAATCTCATTCAAGGGTATACCGTAATGCTTTGCTAAAAACCTAACGGCAGAATCTTTGCCGTGTTCAGGATTAATTGCTTCAAGCAAAAATTTAGCACCGCTATTAAATTTTATCGTCTTTCCGCCATATTTTTTGTTCATACGGTCAGCAACTTGATTTACAAGTTCATCTTCACCTAACCAGCAAATTTTGCTCGTGTTCATTTTATCTGTTTTAATCTTTTGCTTAACGTCCGTTTCAATCCCTTCAAGACGTATAGCGTTTTGGTAAATATCAATAAACTTATTGCGCTTATTATAAAAGAACACGTCGCCCGAATAAGCAACGGGAATTAATTCTTCGCACTCTAACTCATCAAGCACTTTAAGTGCCGTTTGGTAGTCAAGTCCACCGTCAAAAAGGTATTCACCGCTCTCTATATCGCTTATCCTTGCGCCTTGAAAAGATGCAATAAGTCCTTTTAGCCCACTTTCCTTGCAAATTCTTGTAATGGACGAAGTTTCACGCCCTGTACAAACCACGAATATTCCACCCTTTGCAATAAACTTGTTTATAGCACCAAGCGTTTCACTATCAACGTTGTTTTCGGGCGCTTTGCCAAGCGTCCCGTCGTAATCGCTTACGAACATTTTATATTTCATTTAAGTCCCTCTTTGGTTAAAACTTCAATAATTAATCTTGCTTGTTTATCGCCTATGCCGTCAACCTTTTTAAGTTCTTCTTCATCAGCCGATATTATTCCGCCCAAATCCTTAAAATAGTCAAGCAACGCGCGTTTTTTTACCTTGCCTAATCCCTTAACGTTATCAAGAACGCTTGAAAGCGCACGCTTACCACGAAGTGTTCTATGGTAAGTTATAGCAAAACGGTGCGCTTCATCTCTTATTCTTTGCAACATTTTAAGGCAATAATCACGACGTTCTAAAATAACGGGGTCGCTTTTTCCAACCAAGAAAATTTCTTCTTCACGTTCGGCAAGCGCAATTAGGTCAATATCAGTTATAGAATATTTATCAAAAATTTCTTTTATGCTAGATAATTGTCCCTTGCCACCGTCAATTATCATTAAATCGGGTTTAGGAAACTTTTCCGGGTCGGTAATCAGCCTTTCAAGTCGCCTTGTCATCATTTCTTGATGGCTTCTATAATCGTCAGCGCCCTCAAACGTCTTTATCTTAAACCTACGGTATGAATCGCGGTCAGGCTCGCCGTCGTTAAACACGACCATACTGCCCACCTTGTCAACACCGCTAATATTAGATATATCAAAACATTCCATACGCTTTGGATAGTTTTTGAGGTTAAGTTTTTCTTGAAGCGCCTTGCACGCCGTAACCGTCATATCGTTTTTGTGCTTGATTTTATCTACTGCCGTCTCTAAATGCTCTTCGGCGTTCACCCCTGCCATATCGGCAAGTTGCCGTCTTACACCCTGTTTTACAATTAGAATACTAACGCTTTTATTAAATGTTTTCTTAAAA
>JAZNFN010000182.1:0-3657 GCA_045576035.1 Christensenellaceae bacterium | reverse complement strand
TTAAAAAAGCTAAAGCTAAATACATGTTAATCTCCTTTCTTTAATAATTAATATACCATTATATATTTGCCTTTAAAAAGAAGAGGATCGGGCAAATATATAATGGTTAACTCCATTATATATTTAAAAAAAAAAAAAAACAAGCATTTTCTTAAGAAAATGTTTAATATATTTATTTATATATTTAATATTTATATATATATAGAAAGAAGATAAGACAAAATGCCACCCTAAGCACGACAAAATGCCACCCTTACGAACGACAAAATGCCACCCTAAGCAATAAAAAAAAATAGGATTTAAATCCTATTTTTTTTATAAACTCTTGTAAATAAATCGTCCAATTGACTTTTTTCGTCTAATAATGGCTGCCTTATAATCCTTTTTGCTGGCGATCTAACGCATACTATCAACTCTTTTTTTTCAAGCCTTTTTAAAGCGCGCTGTATTGTTCGCTCGTCATATTTTAAAGTTAAAGCCATATTTCTTGTTGTCATGAAAAAAGTTAAATTTGCGTTCCAATATGAGCGAATCAAAGCATAAACCAACGTTTCACTTTTAGATCCTAAATCGTAGAAATCCCGACTTTTAACGACAAAATTTGTCGTAGATACCATTATTTTTTGTTCTCTTCTCATATCTTACCCCCTAATGTAAGGCGGGCGTTTAGGGCCGCCCGCAGTTATATTATATATTAATTTAAAAAATTAATCAATATTTTTTTAAATAAAAAGCCAGGAATTAGGCGTACAATAGTTAACAAGTATATGTATTTTTTCGCACCCCAACAAAACCGCCATAGCATTAACTACCTTATCAGTCACTGGCTTTTTAGCTTGGAACATTTGTGATATATAGCTCCTGCTAACTCCCGCCTTTCTGGCAACATCGGCAAGGCTTACTCCTTTTTTAGAAAGAGCTTGTTTGGCGTAGCCGACGTGAATTCCTCTCTTATCAATGTACTCATTAATTAAATAATTTTTTGAAAAATCAAGCATATTTTCAACCTCCGTGACTTAAGTATATCACATGCTATTTAGTTTGTCAACCTTTTAAATTAACTTTTTTTAATTGTAGGAATAAAAGGCAATTTATCGTATTCTGCAGATAAAGCTTTATCGTCATAGTTCTCTAAATCTTGACGCATGATCTTTACTTTAATTGGTTTTGAAATAATCACAAAGTCATTTTTTTGCCCTTTAATATGTAGCAAAATCTTTAATTTTTTAGGTACAAATTGAATTAGTCCGCTTTTCTGGTATATCCAAAAAGGCGCATTTTTTTTGCTTCCTACTATATCGGCCCAATACTTGAATATTGATTGTAGCTGCGTGTCCTGGAGTTCCATTTTTTGTCCTAAAAACCAAACACGCGGCACGTGTTGATGGCGATGAGTCGTGCAAAACTCCATTAAGCCGAGAAATTTGTCGACGTAATCTTTTCGCTGATTAATTCGCCGATTAAAATTCAAATTTATTTCGTCAAAAATCACAGCGTAAAGCCTTCGCCCTTGCTTGTCTTTTGTGGAAAATTTAAATTTTTGCTTGCCTTCCTGGAAAAGCTCATCGATGTTAAAAACGTAAACATTATCACACTTGAATTCGTCGATATTCGAGTAAAAAAAGTATTTTTTAGGATCCACTTTTTGAATTAAATGACTCGCTAAAACTCCTTTCCCTGCTCCAGGATAGCCCGTGATTAAATAACTCCCAACATTTCCGAAAAACGATTTACGCTTAAATTTTGCCCTTAAAAAATCGAAAAAATAATTAATTTTATTTCTTTTGTTTTCGGGACGAGGATCTCCTGGGAAACGTTTTTCTTTTTCTTTTTTAATCTCTGTATTTTGTTCCATTGAAGAAAACCCCAATTAAAGAAAACATCCAAACACTTAGCTTGAAAATAGCAAAAAAGAAAAGGACAATAAAAGTCCAGGTCAATAAAACAGCTAAATTTTCTGCTCCCGGTATCGACGTGTCAATTAACGTATCGATTAAAAAATTGTAAATTATTGTTGATAATTTTTCCATATTCGATCCTTTCTAACAGCTTTGAACGGTATACATACTAAAACTGTTAACAATAAAGGTATAGGCAATACTAAATACATTACTAATTTTACTAATTTTTTCATATATTTTAACCCCCTGTAAACTGGTCAATGATTCTAGCTACAATAAAGACAATACCTACTACGGGCAACGCGTAAATCGGTTGGAAACGATAGCCCAGAATGCTTATGTCTGTAAATAACCAATTAAATAATGTGCTACTCCAGGACAATAACATATCAAAAAAATCAGCTAATATTTCAAACAATCTAAATTCCATATTAATCGCCGCCCCCTCTGAACTGTTTGATAATAAACCACGCGACAGATATCGAGAAAGGTATTAAAACTATTGCGCCCAGCGATACTGTACCAATTTTAATATCTAAAAATGCTTGTATGGCATTAATAACAACTTGGACTACAGCTACAACGTTTGAAACAGGGACGTAGTCGTTTGGATCAATAGACGATCCAGCTGTAAAGCCGGCGTTGTACCCGTTTGTATAACTTTGCTGCAATCTGTTAAAGTTTGAGCTGTTATAGAAATAATAATTAAAAATGGAGTTAATCGTTGGAACGTCCACCACGGATCCGTAGTTCGTATATTGCCAAATGCTCGACAAAGAATTATAAACAATATTGTCTGTGTTTTCCAATGCTGTTATTTCAAGAATTCTACCACCAGTCAAAACTGACGAAAAAGTAATATTATTATTCGTGGTTCGTGTATCTGCAGCGTACACGAACACTCCAAACTCCTTTTTATTTGTGACGCTATAATTTAAATTAATGTATATTGATACGTAGTAATAATTAACACTATTTAAAACTGTTTCGTTTGTTGGTGCATATACCAAGTCGTAATTGTTTGAACTATTATTCCAGATCATTCTAAATACGGGAATATTAGCTGAACCGCTGAAATAAACTAACTCGATCTGATTATTAACGTTTACGCCAATCGGTTGGTAGATAAGAACCTTATTACTTCCAGGGCTTCCAGCAGTATTTCCAAACGGCGCAATTATTTCGAAACTTCCAATATTACCGGCTATCGTGGCGCCTTTTATTTTTGCAGGCCTTAAAAAAGAGGCAAAAGCAAGAATAAGAATAATAAGAGTTAAAATTAAAAAGTGAAAAGAGTTTGTGTTTTTATTCATTTTTTTGCCTCCTTAAAAAATTAAATAATGAAATATACACGATTAAAAAATTAAATCGCTCACAAAGTCAATTTAAGCTCTGATTCTATCGAATAAAGATATAATTAAGCGAACGCCCCAGAAAATCAAGCTGAAAATAATTAAAACTAATAATAAAACACCTAAAATAGTCCATGTTCCAGCAGCTCCGTCTGTTCCTGGAGTATAGAAGAATCCAGCAACAGCTGTAAAAATATCAGCAAACAAACTACCGACAGATGTCGCAATTTCTCCAAGAGCAGCAAATAAATCACTAATAATGCTTAAAAAAGCTAAAGCTAAATACATGTTAATCTCCTTTCTTTAATAATTAATATACCATTATATATTTGCCTTTAAAAAGAAGAGGATCGGGCAAATATATAATGGTTAACTCCATTATATATTTAAAAAAAAAAAAAAAC